>CAOJPS010000149.1 GCA_948441255.1 uncultured Eubacteriaceae bacterium
TTAGGGTCAAGCCCTTTTTAAAGGGCTTGCAGGGTGTGGGACAGCGTCCCACGGTATTAATCGACTGTAAGTTATATTTTTGATGATTGGAGCTATTTATGGAAATTTTGACTGTTGTAAATCTTTGTAAAAGTTTTGCTGAAAAAATCTTATTCGACAATATTTCATTTGGTATAGGCGAGGGAGATAAAATAGGCGTTATAGGGGTGAATGGAACAGGAAAATCTACACTTTTGAAAATTATAGCTGGGGAAGAAGACGCTGATTTGGGAAGTGTTGTTAAAACAAATGGTATTAAAATTGGATATTTGCCGCAAGTTCCAAATTTTGATGAGAATGAAACAGTTATTAATCAGGTTTTTAAAACAAATAATCCAATTATGTGCCTTATTAGAGAATATGAGGATTCTCTGTCACTTTTGGAGGGCAATAAAAATGATGTACTTTTAAATGAAAAAATAGCTGAACTTAGCAGAAAAATAGATAAAGCTGACGGTTGGTCTTTAAGGAGCGAAGCTAAAACTATCCTTACGAAACTTGGTATTTCTGATTTTCATAAATCGGTTGGTACATTATCGGGAGGACAGAGAAAAAGAGTTGCTATTGCGGGAGCTTTAATTTCAAAAGTTGATTTGCTGATTTTGGATGAGCCGACTAATCATATTGATAATGCCGCTATTGATTGGCTTGAAAATTATTTGAAAAAATGTACAAAAGCTATTTTGATGGTTACTCACGACAGATATTTTCTGGATAGGGTGGCTAATAAAACAATTGAGCTTGATAAAGGAAAATTGTATACTTATAAAGGAAATTTTAGTGAGTTTTTACAGCGTAAAGCTGAACGTGAGGAAATTGAGGCTTTGTCTGAAAGAAAAAGGCAGAATTTTTTGCGAAATGAGCTTGAATGGGTTAGACGAGGAGCATTGGCAAGAAGTACCAAACAAAAAGCAAGACTTGAAAGATTTAAGAAAGTTTCAGAAATTTCGGCGCCTAAAACGCAGGCGGATATTGAAATTAAAAATGTTTCATCAAGACTTGGCAGGAAAACTATTATTGTTGAGAATATTTCAAAATCTTTTGACGGGATTAGGTATATAAATAATTTTAGCTATATTGTCGGAAAAAACGACAGAATAGGTATTATAGGTGAAAATGGAAAAGGAAAATCTACTCTTTTGAAAATTATGTCGGGAAAAATGGAACCAGACTGTGGTAATGTGGAAATTGGGGAAACTGTAAGATTTGGTATTTTTGCTCAGGAAAATTATGAGATGAATCCTGAACAAAGGGTTATTGACTATATAAAAGATGTCGCGGAATTTGTTGAAACTTCTGATGGAAAACTGAGCGCTTCGGTTATGCTGGAAAAATTTTTGTTTGACTCAAATCTTCAATGGTCTTTTATATCTAAGCTTTCGGGCGGTGAGAGAAGAAGGCTTTATTTACTTAAAGTACTTATGCAATCACCAAATATTTTATTGCTTGATGAGCCTACAAATGACCTTGATATTCAAACTCTCTCTATTTTGGAAGAGTATTTGGATTTTTTTGCAGGCGCTGTTATTGTTGTTTCCCATGACAGGTATTTTTTGGATAAGTGTGTTGACAGAATTTTTGCGTTTGAGGAAAACGGCGTTATTAAACAATATGAAGGCGGTTATTCTGACTATTATGAAAAGAAAAATAAAAATGAGTTTGTTGAAGCTGATTTTTTTGAAAAAAAGCCAAAATCTAAAAGAAAAGAATGGGATAAAGGCGACCGTGCCTTGAAAATGACATATAAAGAACAAAAAGAATTTGAAACAATTAATGATGTTATTGAAAATTTGGAAAAAAGACTTGATGAAATATCTGTAGAAATTGAAAAATCCCAAAGTAATTATGTCAGGCTTCAGGAACTTACGGAGGAGCAGAACAAAATTGAGGAGGAACTTGAGCGTTCTATGGACAGATGGGTTTATTTGAATGAACTTAATGAAAAGATAAATGGGAAAACATTAATATAGTCAAATCACTTAAGGAAACACCGACAAATTAAAAAATTATTTTTAATATCATTTGTGCGGTGTTTCCTTAAGTTCTTTCACTATAGGGCGATATTTTTGGTTTATTTTATAGTGTTTTTTAGGATTCCTATACCTTCAATTTCGCATTCGACTACATCTCCGCTTTTTAGAAATTTTGGAGGAGTAAAGCCCATTCCCACTCCAGCAGGGGTTCCTGTGGCTATTATTGTTCCGGCTTTTAATGTCATTCCTTTTGTTAGGTCGCTTATTATATACGGAATGTCAAATATCATCAGGTCTGTTGTGCTGTTTTGTCTTAACTCGCCGTTTACCCTTGAAAGTATTTTTAATTTTGGAGGGGTGCTAAATTCATCAGATGTGGTTATGCAAGGACCTATGGGAGTAAAATCGTCAAGGCTTTTTCCAAAATACCATTGTTTATGCCTTGTTTGAATGTTTCTTGCGCTTATATCATTTATTATTGTGTAGCCGAATATACATTCAAACGCTTTTTCGGGAGGAATATTTTTGGAATCTTTTTTTATTACTACCGCAAGTTCACTTTCATAGTCCAGGCTGTCGACTATGTCAAAATGTCCGTCTATGTAATCGTTTGGGGCAACGGCTTTTGTTACTCTTTTAGAAAAATATATGGGAAATTTTTGTTTGCCTCCAAATGCCTCTTTTTTATATTTTGCCGCTTCTAAAGCGTGTTCAAAATAATTTATTCCTAAGCATATTATATCTTGCTTTGGATGTGGAATTGGAGCGAGAAGAGCCGCTTCACTTATCGGTATTAAATCATTTTTTGAATATGAGGATATTTCTTTTAACTCTTTGGGTGTTATTTTTTCTATTAACTCTGTCATATCTGTATAATTTATATTTAAATTTGATAACGGTAAAATACCTTTTTCTGTATAGATACCTAAGTTTTCTACATTAGTTTTATTAATTTTATAGGTTATGAATTTCATTTTTTCACTCTCCTTTATACGCTGATTTTTTATTGGAACATTATAATTATATTGTAGTGTTTAAAAAAAATCAATATGGTAAATACTATACAAAGGATAATTTTTCATCTAAAATGTTATAGTAAATATTGTGCAAAAGAAAATAAAAATAATTTTTTTAAAAAATTATTTTTATTTTTTGAATTATGCGGTATTTCCTATATATAATCGAAAAATATTTCGAAAAATGTTATATTTTTGATTGCATTGAAACTATTTTCGTGATATAATACAATATATCGAACATAATTTTGAAAGAGGAGGACTTTATGAAAATTTATTCTCTATTTAAAATATTGAGTTTTTGTGGTATTACAATATTTTTTATTAATTTTATTATATGTTTTTTATTTTTGGCTGAATTTTACGTTATGTTTTGGCTGACTATGCCTTTTATAGTCATTACTTTGGCTGCTTATTCATCTGTTTGTTTGATTGATGAATTTTTTGCTGAAATTAAAATTTCAGAACACAGCAAGAGAAAGGTTTTATATATGGAAGATTACAAAAGAAACAAAAAAGAACGCTTGCTTGATAATAATAATTTTGATGAGTTTGAAAAATCTACCGCTTGTTAGGGAAACACCTTTTCCTTGTATTGAAAAATATCATCTCAAACCTGCTTTATTGAATTATGTGGTATTGCCTAAAAACTCCTGTTAAATGTCTTGACAGGAGTTTTTTAACAATACTCAATTTTAATTTAAATTTAATCATATAATATCTTCATATATTCCAGTTATTATGGTATAATTAATGTGATATATTAAAAATAAAAGTATGTTTTTTGAAAATAAGAGCGTTATTGTAATAAAACGTTTTAAAATTGTATTTTAAAGAGGTGAGATGATATTTATAAGATTTTATTATTAATTTTAATGTCTTGTTTTATTTTTTGCGGCTGTGAGGAGGATTTTAATTATAATTCTGATTCTATGACAGAGAGTAATAATGGCAATTTTAATATTAGTGAGAAAAAAAAGTCGCTGACTAATAATTATGATGTGTTTATTAAAATTGACCCGGAAAAAAATGTTATTGTCGGAAATGAGAAAATTAAATTTATAAATTCCGCGCATAGAGAAGTTAATTCACTATATTTTAATTTGTATTTGAATGGTTTGAGCAAAGAGGCTAAAGACAGTTCGTTTTTATGTTATCAGGAATATTTAAAAAATGTTTATAAATATGGTGAGGATTACGGAAATATTAAGATTTTGAAAGTTATTGCCGAAAACGATGACCTTGAATTTGAGGTTGACAAAACTGTTCTTTGTGTTAAACTTAAAGAACCCTTGAAAGTTGACAGTGAAATGAATCTTACAATTAATTTTGAGGCTAAGATACCTAATATTTGTTATAGAATAGGCGGAAACGAAAAAGCTTGCTGGGCAGGAAGTTTTTTGCCGACAATTTATGGAGTTGGCAGTGAGTCATCAAAAGAAAGGTCAAAATTTGTGAGAGGTTTGTCTTTTTATGATGGTTTTTCGAATTATTCCGTTAATATTTCTATTCCTGAAGAATACAGTATTATTGGCAGCGGAGTTGACAGTATTTCCGAGAAGGACGGCGAAAAAACGGTTACATTTAATGGAAGTGTTGTTAGGGATTTTGCCTTTGTTTATGGAAAAGAGTATAAAAGAAAGTCTGTAGTGTCGGAAAATGGAATTGATATTAATTTCTATTATTATTCGGAGAATATAGATTATGACGCTGTTATTGAAAAGGCAAAAAAATGTGTTGAGTTTATTTCTCTGAAACTTGGTTCTTATCCTTATACGGAAATTAATTTTATTGAAACGGAATTATATTCTAAAATCTGCGCAAACTATTCTCAGGCTATTTTTGTTGATTCGGAATATATTAAATCTAATGATTTTGAAAAAAGTTTCTGTCAGCATATTTCTCAACAGTGGATTTATAATATTATGGGCGCGGATAAAGTTGATGAAGCGTGGATTTGTGAGGGACTTGCTTCTTATTTGAATGATTGTATGAATTATTCGGAAAAAGAATTTGCTGATGTTATATTACAAAAAACGGCTGATTTTAAAAATAGAGTTGACTCATTGGAAATTAAAAAAATTGATACACCTATAGATGGTTTTAAAACAGAAGAAAATTATTATTATATAGAAAATGTTAAAGCGGAAATTATGTTTTATGACCTTTCGAAAAAAATGGGTAATGAGGATTTTGAACGTTTTATGAAAAAAATTTATTCGGATTATATTTTTCAGGGGATTGACAAAGAAAAAATTATTGAATCCGCCGGAGATTTTTTTGACGGCTCGGAAAGCTTTTTTGAGGTGTGGCTTGAAAGCGATGGTTTGCCTGAATTTTGATTGGGATTATTTTTTATAATTTGTCAAAGGCATTATTTTATTGTTTTACTGTAAATAAGAAAATTTTATGAATTGCTGTAAGTTTTGATTTTTATCGGGAGGAGTTTTTTTATGAAAATTGTTTCATTGCACGCCGCTATGCCTGCTTTTGAACAAGGACTTAATAATGTTTCTCAAATTTTGAAAAGCACTTTTTCTGAACTTGGAATTGAAATTGAGGAAATTAATTTATCTGTTTGTGATATTCATTTTTTTGACGGGATTAAATCTCAGACTGTTGAGAATTTACTTGGGAAAATAAATAACGCTGATGGTGTTATTATTGAAACTACGGCTGTTTTGGCGGCACCTTGCGGAATGACGCAGACATTTATGGAACATCTTGGTTTTAATGTGTATAAGAATGTTTTTTATCAGAAAAAATGTTTTTGCGTTGCGGTTTCTCACGATGGAAGCGAAAAAAAAGCCTGTGATTACATAACGGATATTATTACAGAATTCGGTGGAATTGATGTGGGAAGGATTGCTATTTCCGAAAGTGCGGCAAAAAAAGCACTGGGTGATGAAACTATTAAAGAGGCGATTGAAAAATACGCGGAAGATTGGTATAGGATTTTAAAACAAGAAAGAAAATTTTTTGTTCCTCAAACAAGAAAAAAGGATTTATTGAATAATGCGGTATTAGAAAATAATACTGATATTTCCTCAAAATCAACTTATAAACCTAAAAAAATTAAAGCCAGTGAGATTCTTGAACAAATTGACTATAACTCTTTTAACGCCCGCCAGGAGGAAGATATAAAGGAAATCTCAAAGTTTCTTACAAGTCAGTATAATAGTGTAAAAACTGAAGTGTCTGAAAATAATACAGGTTTTTCTGAAACGGTTTATAATAATATTAATAGTTTTGACTCAAAAAATGTTGTGCCTCATATTAAAAGCTGTCGGCAGAGAACTCAAAGTCTTTATCATTATTTTCAGCCTCAGCTTGCTTCGGGAATAGACGCTGTTATTCAGATTAATGTTAAGGGTGACGAGAAGTTTGAATGCTATTTTGTTATACACGAGAGTGACTGTGAGTATTTTGACGGAATTCACGAAAATCCGGATGTTACGGTATTTTCTGATTGCAGCATTTGGCTTGATATTTTAAACGGAAAATATACTATTCAGAAAGCATTTATGATTGGTCAGCTTAAAGTTAGAGGAAATTTTGTTCTTATGACAAAGTTTGACCAGTTGTTTAAAATGCAAAAGTAATTTAGGCAATACCGTATAATTATAATTTTATAGATTTTGACGATATTTCCTATTACCGCGTCAAAGTCTCTTGTCATAGGCTCCGACTATGTGTACACCGCGAAGAAAAACGC
>CAOJPS010000150.1 GCA_948441255.1 uncultured Eubacteriaceae bacterium
AAACAATGTTCCTTTTGTAATAAGGCAAAAAATAAAAGAAGGTACAACCACATTTAATGACGAGGTTTATGGAACAATTACCGTCGACAATTCTGATATAGAAGACCAAATTCTAATAAAGTCGGACCTTCTCCCAACATATAATTTCGCTAATGTAATCGATGACCATTTAATGGGAATAACTCACGTTATAAGAGGAAGCGAATATCTCTCGTCAACACCTAAATATAATTTGCTTTATAACGCTTTTGGCTGGGATATTCCTATTTACATTCACGTTCCTCCTGTAATGAAAAACGCTACCGAAAAATTATCAAAAAGAAACGGTGACGCTTCATTCCAAGACCTAATAGATAAAGGCTATCTTCCTGAAGCTATAATAAATTATATAGCGCTTTTAGGCTGGGCACCTTCCGATAATAAAGAGATTTTCTCTATGGACGAGTTAATACAAGCGTTTAATATTAAAGGCTTGAGTAAATCTCCATCAATATTTGATATCACAAAATTAAAATGGATGAACGGAGAATATATTAAAAAAATTGACTTTGAAAAATTTTATAAAATGGCTCTCCCCATTTTAAAAGAGAACATAAAAAGAGAAGATATTGACTTAAAAACCATCGCAGGTTATGTCCAAACAAGAATAGGAACATTATCTGAAATTTCTGAAATGGTTGATTTTGTAGACAAAATTCCCGAATATGATAATTCACTGTATATTCACAAAAAAATGAAAACAACTGAAGAAATAAGCCTAAGCTCCCTTAAAAAAGTTATTCCCGTTATTGAAAGTATTGAAAATTGGAATAATGATACTATATACGAAAAACTGACGGAAACAGCTAAAGAAAACGAGTTAAAAAACGGTCAGATTTTATGGCCCGTAAGAACAGCTCTCTCCGGCAAACCCACTTCTTTTTGCGGAGCAAGCGAACTTGCCGTTTTACTTGGCAAAAATGAAACATTGGAAAGAATTAGGTATGGTATAAATAAGCTTTCTATGTAGAAATGAGGTATATTTTTATGATTGAAAACTTAAAACGCGGAAATAAAATTACTCTTTCATTTGAAAATAATCATAAAAAAGTATATACAAGTTATATTGAGGAAATTTACGAAAAACAGCTTTTAATTTATAACCCCATTGAAAATAAAAAGCTTGTAAATTTTCCTACAGAAAATGTTTTTTATATGCTGCGAGTATACAATGAAACAGGAATTTACACATTCCATAACGCGGTAATCAAACGAAAATTCAGCAAAGATAAATATCAGTTTCTTTTTATTGATGAACTCAATTATGTGGCTCAGGAGCAGAGAAGAGAATTTTACCGGCTTGATTGTATGGTTCCTTTTCTTATTAAAGACAAAAATGAGGAAACATATCAAGCAATAATAAAAGATTTAAGCGAGGGCGGCTTGCTATTTGTTTCAAATCTTGAAATGCTTGTCAATGAAGAAAGGGAATGCAGTGTAAGCTTTAATAATGAAAGAATAACGATGCTTATAAAACTTCTCGATAGACACAACCATACAACGCCTGGCTGTAAATATGAATATAGAGCTAAACTTTTATTTGTCGATGAAAATGATAAAAATATTCTTTTAAATTTTATATTTGAATCTCAGCGAAATTATATAAGAAAAAATCAAAATTTAATAGCACAAGAATACGATAAATAAATATATCTCAAACTATTTAAGGTGGTGTATATATGTTTTGTTCAAAATGCGGAAAAAAACAGCCTGAAAATGCCAATTTTTGCAGCCGCTGCGGTGTTCATCTCCAAAAACCTGAACCTAGAAGTACAGTATCACTAGAATATAATTCCAATAATACTGACGAGAACTCTTTAACAGATAATATTGATACAAAACTGACTGAAAATACAATTTCTGACGCAACTAATGTTCCGGAAATCAAAGAAAATATTACTATCAATAAAGAACCTTTAACAGAAAATATTGATGTAAAAATGCCGAAAAACATAAATTCCAGTACAATTAGTGTAGAAAAAAACAAAGATAATTTATCTGTTTTTGGGATATTGTCATTAATATTCGCGTCAATTGGATTAACTTTGTTAATCACTTTTTTTGGCATAAACCTTCCACAGAATATTTATGAGAATTTAACAATAATTCTACCCCTTTATTTTGTTGTGAATTTAGTTTTAAACATAATCGCTTTATACACAGATAAAAATTTTGCTCGTGTATTAACAGCATTTTATATAAATATCACAGCTTTATTGTTTATACTTACTTACTTTTGTTACGTTTTGCTTGCGAATATTTAAATAAAATCAGAGGTGTATAATGACTAAATTACTTTTAAATATTTTTGTAAAAAACAACAATAACGTATCTGATATTATGGTACGGCAAAAATATGGAACGTTAAGTGGAGGCATAGGAATTTTAATAAACATAATACTTTTTATATTAAAATTTTCAGCAGGTGTTTTAACATCGTCTATTTCAGTCACAGCCGACGCTTTCAATAATTTATCCGACGCTGGTTCTTCAATAGTTACGTTGATAGGTTTTAAAATATCGGGCAAACCGGCGGATAGCGACCATCCTTATGGTCACGGCAGAGCGGAATATATAACAGCGCTTATAATAGCTTTTGTAATAGTCATAATGGGATTTGAGCTTTTAGAATCATCAATTGAAAAAATTATAAATCCCGAAATCATAAATTTTACATCAACATCATTTTTTATACTTGTTATTTCAATTATCGCTAAGTTATGGCTTGCTCTGTTCAACAAAAATCTTGGAAAAAGAATAAACTCATCCGCTCTTTCGGCAACTGCAACGGACAGCTTAAACGACAGCATAGCAACTGCTATTGTGCTTATAAGTCTTTTAACAGTTTATTTTTCCGGAATAAACATTGACGGATACGCTGGCGTTATAGTGGCATTATTTGTTTTATATTCAGGGTATGATACGGCAAAAGATACATTACAGCCTCTTTTGGGGAGAGCCCCAGACCCAGATTTTGTAAAAGCATTGGAAGACTGTATTATCTCAAACCCCAAAATAATCGGAATACACGATATGATAGTACACGATTATGGACCAGGCAGAGTAATAGTTTCTCTCCATGCTGAAATTCCCTGTGATATGAATCTGCTTGAAGCTCACGATATAATAGATAACGCTGAATTAATTGTAAAAAGCAAATTTAAATGTGAAATAAGCATACACATGGACCCAATCGCCACAAATGATAAATTTACAAACGAATTAAAAGAGAAAGTATTAGATATAATAAACACCATAGACCCTTGTCTTGGACTTCACGATTTCAGAATAACAAACGGTCCTTTACGAACAAATATTATATTTGATATAGAGATACCTTTTAATTTTAAGTATACCGATAAAGAAGTTGTAAAAGCAACAGCCGATAAAATAAAGGCGCTAAGTGATAAATATTATCCTGTTATACACGTAGACAAAAAATAACAAGCAATAAAAACGCTGATTAATTCAAGAATTTCCTTTGAGTTAATCAGCGTTTCATTTTGTCGTCCGCATCTTCATAATTTTTTAATAATTTTATAGAATTTTTCTTAAAAAAAATACTCTATAATTATACCAAGGAGGTAAAATAAATGAAATATAACATACTTGCCGCTGACGATGACAAAGAAATTTTAAACGCCATAGATGTATATCTTTCAAATGAGGGAATGAACGTCTATAAAGCAAGGGATGGCCAAGAGGCTCTTGACATTTTAAAGAAAGAAGAAGAAATTCATCTTATAATAATGGATTTGATGATGCCCAACACAGACGGCATTTCAGCTATCCTCAAAATAAGAGCCGAAAAGGAAATTCCAATAATAATTCTTTCGGCAAAATCCGAAGACCAAGACATAGTTCTTGGCTTAAACATAGGCGCTGATGATTACATCACAAAACCATTCAGTTTTATAGAACTAACGGCGAGAGTAAAATCAAATTTAAGGAGGTATATAAAATTCAATTCTTATAAAAAAGACAAAGACAATAATGAAATTTTTATACGAGGACTATACCTCAATAAAAAAACAAAAGAAGTATCAGTAAACGATTCACCTGTACGGCTGACAGCCACAGAATTTAAAATTTTAAACTTGCTGATGGAAAATCCCGATGTAATTTTTTCCATTGAGGAAATATATCAAAAAGTGTGGAACGAGCCGTTTTTAAACAGCGAAAACACAGTTGCCGTACACATAAGGCGGATACGAGAGAAAATAGAGGTTAATCCAAAAAAACCAATATATTTAAAGGTGGTGTGGGGAATTGGATACAAAATCCAAAAATGAAAGCAAACCAAGCAAAAAAGCGTATATATTAATATTTATGGCAATGATTTTTATGTTATCAGGGTTTTACTGTCTTTCAAATATTTCTTTTATAAAAGAAAATTATTATGAAGACTTTACAACAGATGTATGCGACATATCGGAAATAAATCACGAAGCCGTAAGATACGTTAAAAACCTAAATAGATTTTTTATATATTTTAAAAACTTTAACTCAAAAACAGCTTATGAAAAATTAAAGGAATTGCAGACAAAACTAACAGAAGAAGATAAGACTCATCTTTTAGATTCATCTTTTGAAAATGAAAATATAGACAAACATAATTATGATGACTATGACGGTTATGAGTCAGAAGAAATGGCAGAAGAATCAGAATATGCTTATTTTGAAAAAGCACCGGAAAGCTACTATAATGACATAGATTATGAAAAAATGTCACCGCTTGAACTGTTTAATATATATAAAAACTTAATAGACGTCTATGAAAATTATGAGTTAGTCAAAAATTATCTGAAAAACCAAAACGCTTTTCAATACAGACTTGAAAACAAATTAACAGGAGAAATATTCACCAATAATGACAATATTGAAAAAGAAGAATTTTATTATAAATTCCCCCTTGATATTAATATGTTCAATTCAGAAAAATTCAACGGAGAATTTCTTACAAATTCTTTTGAGCAAAATAATTTAACAGGATATATAATTGTTCCAAAAAGTATTTATGGCTCTAAAAATCATATGTATACAGTCATAGAATTCAACCAAATGATGAAACAGATTACCAAATACCTAAATTATTTAATTCCTGTATTATTTTTAATATCTGTTGTCATAATCGGATATATTGCCGTAAAAGAAAAAGATTCCGCCGTAAAAATTATAAAAAGAGGTTACTCAAAATACAGAAAACTTCCTTTTATTTTAAAAATTATACTTTTATTTTTAGTGATAAACTTTTTTGACAGTTATCTATATATAACACTAGGCTTTATAAGTCCGGGAATGGGATATTATAACATAATAACCGAGTTTATGTATTACGGCAGCGAAGCTATCATTGCTGTAATCATATTTTTTATAATATCAATGCTGTTTTTAATATTATTTGGATTAAGCGTCATATTCATTATTGATATGCTGAGAAAGCCATCAAAACTTAAAGACGAATATGAATTAAGTCTTATATTTGACGTATTTTCCGACACAAAATATTTATTTAACAGCAAGCATTATTCTCTTATTTTGTTATTCATCTTTTTAATACTGGGAACCGCTTTTTCTCTGTTCCTTTTCATTATGGTAATGCTTTATATAGGACATTTTTCTTTCTTCCATCTGTTTATAATATTCTCTTTAGAAATAATAGGTCTTATATCAGTATATGCCATAACAAAACTAATTGTAACTCACTGCAAACTGTCATATCATATAGAAAACATAGCGGCAGGAAAAGACGAACACATCAGCGAAAAAAGCAATTCGTTCAGAAAACCTTTTGACGACTTAGAAATTATTAACAAAGATATACACAAAAAAATTGAGGAAATGATGAAAAATGAAAGACTTAAAACAGAACTCATCACAAATGTTTCTCACGACCTAAAAACACCGCTTACATCAATAATAAGCTACATTGACCTTTTAAAGGGTGAAAATCTAAACAACGAAACCGCCGGCGAATACATTTCCATTCTTGACAGCAAAGCTGATAAATTAAAAGTTTTAATAGAAAATCTTTTTGAGGCGTCAAAGCTTTCGTCAAAACAATTCAAGCTTGACATAACAAAATCAGATATCATAGCTCTGCTGAAACAAACTTTAGGAGAATTTAACAACAAAATTGAGGAATCCGACATAAACTTTGTTATTGAGCTTCCCAACAATCCTATATATCTAAACATTGACGGACAGCAAATGTGGAGAGTATTCGATAACCTTCTGGGCAATATAATAAAATACTCTCCAAAAAAATCAAGAGCTTACATTTCTCTTGAAGAAACTGAAACAGAAGTCAAAATTATAATGAAAAACATTTCAAAAGCGCCGTTAAATTTCGACCCAGACGAACTTTTTGAGAGATTTAAAAGAGGTGATTCCTCAAGAACAACTGACGGCTCAGGTCTTGGACTTTCCATAGTAAAAGGCATAATCGAGCATCACGGAGGAAAAATATTCATAGATATTGACGGAGATTTATTTAAAGTAGCCGTAATATTGAAAAAGGCTTAAAATAATGTGAGTTCGACGATAAGATTCAGCGGACCTCAGCGAAACGTAGTTTCGCATAAAAGTTTTTGTCAAACTTTTTTCAAAAAGTTTGTGGAGTTTGAGGTGAAACCTC
>CAOJPS010000151.1 GCA_948441255.1 uncultured Eubacteriaceae bacterium
AGCGAAACGAAGTTTCGCACAGAAGTTCTTTGCTTCTTTCTTTCAAGAAAGAAGATAAAAAGAAAAAAGAAAGAAGATAAAAAAATTTTTTATAATGTAATGTCTATAAGTGAGAGAAATAGTATTCCTATGACCTGAAAAATTCCTAGAATAAAATAATTTTTCAGGTCATATTTTTGGCTTGTACTATTTTTGCTTAGGCTTAGCCTTGTTCCGCATATTCCTATTAAAAAACAAAGAAGTATTAATATAAATGTCTGTATGAGGTATAACTTGGAAACAAAAAATATTCCTTCGTTTCCGGTTGTTTTTATTATAAATGATGAGGTGAAGCCTATGCTTACTCCTTTCGCGAAAATTAGAAGCAGTATTATTATAAAACCATATTTGAAAAAACCGCATAACCACATTATAAATGTTGTTTTTCCATATTTAAAGATGCTGTCTGTAATTGCCGCTGATGAATTGCTGTTTAAAAAATCACTCCATCGTGACAGCAGACTGGTGAATTCGGCAGGGGGCATATTATTTAGTGTATAAGCTCCGGAAATCACTCCAGCTATGAATATAAGCGACATAATTACTATTACTATATGATTGAAATTCATTATAAGACTTTTGAAATTCGCTTTTCTTTTTCTTATCCTGGTCATTCGCATAAAAAAATCCTCCTTTTCATACCGTTGTACAAGTAGTACAAGTATATTCAAAAAAAGAGGAAATAATGATAACGGACTTATTTAGAAACCGCAAAATTATATTAAAAATCGGGGTGACAGGACTTGAACCTGCGGCCTCTGCGTCCCGAACGCAGCGCTCTACCAAGCTGAGCCACACCCCGAAAAAAATTACCTTTTTATTATAACTCCTTTTTTTATTTTTGTAAAGCGGATTTTTAAATAAATTTTAAGGCAATACCGTAAATATAGTAAAAGAACTTAAAAAGAAGTAAAAAAGTTTATTTTACCGTTATTCAAGTTTTTTCACTATAATAAAAATGAATTTATCGGTATTGCCTTAAATTATTATATACCCGTAATTAGTGATATAAGCGGTATTGTTACAACGGACATAACGGTTGTCATTGCTACGCCTTTCGCCGCTAAAGGATAACTCTCCTCATTATATTGACTTGCTAACATCGCTGTCATACTTCCTACAGGGGTTGCCAGCATTATAAGACTTACTCCAAGAAGTATATTGTTATTAATTATTCCTTTTAAAATAAATAACATAATTATTGGCAGAATTATCATTTTTAAAACGGAAAATAAAATTAAACGAAAATCATTGAAAACTTCTTTCCATTTGATGTCAATCATAGACGCTCCTATTATCATCATACTTAAAGGCCCTGTTATTTTGCTTAGCATATATATTGTTTCGCTGATAAAATAAGGTATTTCTATTGGAAGAAAATATAATATGATTGATATAAAACACGAAATTACGCCAATGTTAAGTATATTGCTCAATTTATTATTTTCTTTTGATGCTTTATTGTCTTTTTGAAGAACATATATTCCGTATGTATATACCAATATGTTAAATGGCAGGAGAAACACGGTTACATACATTAAAGCCTTTGTTCCGTATATTGACGAAACCATTGGCATACCCATAAAACCAATGTTGGAAAAAATCAGCATTAGTTTTACTATTCCGTGGTGTTTGGGAGAAAAGCCAAACAGTTTTGGAATAAAAAACGCTAAAAAAATCATTACCGTGAAAATGCCTACGGCTATTAACAGAGATAATAATAACTCGTTTGTGGGAACTAAGTTTTCTTTATCAATACTTCCGGAAATAATCATCGCTGGATTTCCTATATTTATGACAATGCCGGAGAGCTGTTTTTGATTATCGCTGTTAATAAGTCCTTTTTTTCTTGAATAAACCCCTATAAGAGTTAGTATAAAAAATATTATCATTTGCTGTAAGATAACCATGTTTTACCCTCCGTGTTATTTTGTCATACTTTTTTTGAAACTATCTTCTTAAGGCAATACCGAACAATTTAAAAATTATTTTTATTGCTATATATTATGCAGTATTGCCTTAATTATTATAGTCTAGATAGGCGCCTTTCATTGGACTGACAGCGTGTTCACTGAACAGACGCAAAGCGCCTCGTTTATATTTAATCTCTTTTGGTTTCCAGTTTTCTTTCCTTTTGGATAAAATATCCTTAATCTCTTCCGGAGATTTCTTTTCTCCGTTGACTCCGATAATGTTAAGTTTTCTTTCTTTTATGTCAATTTCTATCAAATCTTCGTTTTCCACTAACGCTATTGGACCGCCGTCTGCCGCTTCCGGACTGCAGTGTCCTATTACGGGGCCTGTTGAGGCGCCTGAAAAACGACCGTCTGTGATAAGCGCTATACTGCGTCCTAGTTCTTTATCACTGCTGATTGCTTCAGACGTATAGAACATTTCCGGCATACCGCTTCCTTTAGGCCCTTCATAGCGTATAAATACGGCGTCGCCTTTTTCTACCTTATGTTTTAATACAGCGTCAAGACATTCTTCCTCGCTGTCAAAAGGTCTTGCTTTTAACACGGCTTTGAACATTTCTTTTGGACACGCTGTATGTTTGATGACCGCACCCTCGGGTGCCAAATTTCCTTTTAAAATGGCTATGCTTCCGTCTGTTCCGATTGCATTATCATATGGACGAATAATATCTTCTTTTGTCAAGTTTTTTCCGTGAGTTACTGAACAGCAATAGCGTTTGTTAAACGCTTGAAGCCATTTATCACAGCGTTCATAAAATCCTTTTTGTTTTAAATCACTGAGATTTTCTCCTAGCGTTTTTCCTGTTATTGTCATAGCGTCTAAATGAAGATAATCTTTAATTTCTTCCATAATAGCTGGAACGCCTCCAGCGTAATAGAAACATTCCGCGGGCCAGCGTCCGGCAGGCCGAACATCAAGGAGATATCTAGCGTTTCTATGAAGTCTGTCGAAAGTATCTCCTGTAATTTCAATACCCAATTCGTGGGCAATTGCCGGTATATGAAGAAGACAGTTAGTGCTTCCTGAAATGGCCGCGTGAACCAAAATGGCGTTTTCAAAACTATCCATTGTAATAATGTCGCTTGGACGGCTGTTTTCTGAAAACGCAAGTTTTACGGCTAATTTTCCGGCTTCTTTCGCGAAGTCTAAAAGGTCTGGGCTTGTCGCCGGCATTAACGCGCTGCCGGGCAAAGTAAGTCCTAAAGCTTCAGCCATAATCTGCATTGTTGACGCTGTTCCTATGAAAGAACAAGCGCCGCAGCTTGGGCAGGCGTTTGTTTTTGCCCAGTTTAAAGTATCATCGTCTATTTCTCCTCTTTGGTATTTGGCGCTGTACATTCCAAGCTGTTCAAGGGTAAGCATATTAGGACCGGCGTTCATAGTTCCTCCCGGTATTACTATGGCAGGAATGTTTACTCTGCATAATCCCATTAAATTTCCCGGCAGTCCTTTATCACAGCTTGAAATATAAACTCCCGCGTCAAAAGGAGTGGCGTTGGCGTGAATTTCAATCATATTCGCAATCATCTCACGGCTTGCCAGGCTGAAATTTATTCCGTCTGTTCCCTGGCTCTCACCGTCGCATATGTCTGTACAGAAATATCTCGCGCCAAAGCCGCCGGCTTCTTCTACTCCTTTTTTTACGGCTTCAATTAAAATGTTTAAATGTCCGCTTCCAGGGTGACTGTCCCCGTACGTACTTTCAATTATTATTTGAGGCTTTGATAAATCTTCTGGTTTCCAGCCGGTTCCTATTCGTAAAGGGTCCAATTCCGGAGCAAGTTTACGCATTTCCTGACTTTTTAAATTAATCATATTATCACTCCATTCTTATGGCTTTATTGTAATTACACTTTAAAAGTTACAAAAAAATCATTTTACTTGCACGGGCTGCAAATTATTTCACAATTAGCTTATCGCCCAGCAGTGCTTACGCACTCGTAAAATATTTTTTTGTTATAATTTAAGTGTAATTAATATATTGTTTACATAATATTTTTTAAATATTCCTTGTGAAATTTTATTTTTTGAATTTGCTGGTATTGCCCTAAGCGAAAAATGATATAATTAACGCTACTAAAAATCCTGTTCCGCCTACAAGCGTTTCCATAACCGTCCACGTTTTTAGTGTGGTTTTCTCGTCCATTCCGACAAGAGATTTTACAAGCCAAAAACCTGAGTCGTTAAATTGTGAACAAACTGTAGCTCCTCCTGCGATAGCGGCTGTTGTACAAGCAAGGTATAATGGTGATAATTCTGATATTCCGGGAATAGCGGCAATAATTCCCGCTGCCATTGTCATTGCTACAGTGGAAGAACCTACACATATACGAACCAAAGCAGCCACAATAAACGCTAAGATTACTATAGGAAGTGACAAAGAAGACACAGCGTTTCCTATTACATCTCCAAGACCGGAATATTGAAGAACATAGCGGAGCACACCTCCACAAGCTGTAACCAATAAAATTAAGCCAGTAGGTTCTAAAGATTTTGTCATAACTTTTTCAAGTTCAGCGGTTGAATATCCGTGTTTTATGCCAAGTATCAGCATAGCTACTACAGTGGCTATTAAAAGAGCGACGAAGGGTTCTCCTAAAAAACTGAAAACAGGCTGAAGAAAACTAAGCGCCGGAATTATGCCTGTTACGGAATCTAAAATAATCAGCACAAGCGGAATTAATATAATTCCCACTATAACCCAGAAGTTTGGCAATTTGGATTCGTCAAAATCTTCTTGATTGGCTACGTGTTCGGGAACAGGAATGCTGTAGTTTTTACCGCATATGCTTCCCCATATAGGTCCCGCTACAATCATAGCGCATATACCGCATAAAATACCTACAATCATTACAAAACCAAGGTCTACGCCGAGCATATTTGAAACAAGAATCGGACCGGGAGTTGGGGGAATAAACGCGTGACCTACAGCAAGACCGGCTAAAAGCGGAATTACGTAAAACAATGAGGATTTTTTTGTTCTTTTAGCAAGTGAAAACGCCAAAGGAATTAATATAATTAATCCAGCGTCAAAGAATACGGGCATTGCTATTACAAGTCCTGTGATTCCTAGTGCCCAAGCGGCTTTTTTATCACCGAACCATTTTACCATAGTTACAGCAAGCGTCTGCGCTCCTCCTGATATTTCAAGTATCGCGCCAAACATAGAGCCTAATCCTACAAGAAGGGCTATACCTTTTAACGTGTTGCCTATACCGTCGTTTACTGCTGTAACAATATACTCTGCCGGCATACCGGCTATGAGGCCTATGGCGATAGCTCCTATAAGTATGGAAATCATAGCTTGTATTTTAAATTTAATGATTAAAATAAGCATTATAACCAAGCCGATAACGGCGGCTGACACAAGCAGTGTTGGGTTTAAGTTTAAAGCGGCAATTTCATTCATAATAACTCCCTCGCTTTCTTTATTTATTTTAATATTTTTATATAAAACCGAATAAATATCAAATTGATATATCTTGTCACCTCACTTTCGGATATTCATCGGACGTCTTATGTTTTTGTAATTATATTATATAATTATTGTTTGCTTGTGTCAATACGTCAGATGTAAGTTTATCCCTTTTCTATTTTTTGTACAAAAAAAGATAGGAATTTTGGAGTAAAACTCATATCTTTTTGTGCGGTTTAACTATAAATATCGCTGTCCCTGCGAGATTCTTTAAGTTGTTTTATTAACATCTGACGATTGTATGTCAAATGCATAATCATAGCACATTTCGCTCCTATTGGGTCTTTATCTGAAATGGCATTCGCGATAGCTCGATGGGTTTCGATAGTTTCTTTCATTAATGTTCGGAAAGTCATATTGGCGAATGTCATAACTGCCGTGTTTATTATGGGGATTAATGTTTCTATTACACGATTTTTGCTTCCTTTGGCGATATAACTGTGAAATTCAATGTCTTTTGGAATATGATTTTTTCCGCTTAGATATAATTTTTCAGTTTCATCACAAAGTTTTTTTATTTGTATTATTTCTTCTTCGGAAGCGTTTTTTGCTGTGAGAGAAGCGATTTCAGGTTCTAACATCAGACGTACGTCAAACAACTCCAGCGCTAATTTATATTTATCCTCTAATTTTGACAGACCTAATGGGTCGTCGCTTAGAGAATTGGTGCTCATAACATATGTTCCTGAGCCTCTTCTTACTTCCAGTATTCCTTTTGAGACCAAGCCTTTAACAGCTTCTCTGATTGTACTTCGACCTACTCCGAATTTCTCTGCAAGCTCAAATTCATTTGGTATTTTCTCTCCTATTTGTACAGGTTCGCTTAAAATGAAATTCATTAGAGCGTCTTCTATTTGCGCGCCTAAAAGTCTTCTGTCAATTCTTTCAAATTGATACATAGTATTCCCGTTCCTTTATAAAACTATTCAAAAATTTATAAAAATATAATATTGCCTTAATTATATAGAAATTATAAAATACCGTCAAGGGGATATATCATTATTATTGTGTGAAAATAATACTATGCGGACAGAAATATACTGGTGGATTTTTATGTAAATTTTTTTGTTGTACTTGACGTACTGGCTGTATTTGGATATAATATATAAATATGCTGATGTATAGTAATTACACTTAAATTATAACAAAAAAATATTTTACGAGTGCGTAAGCACTGC
>CAOJPS010000152.1 GCA_948441255.1 uncultured Eubacteriaceae bacterium
GTTTAAAACTATAGTAATTACAGTTTAAAAGTTACAAAAAAGCTTCATTTTTACGTCATTAAAACTAAAATATTTTTTTATACAGAAACGTTTTTCCTTGAAAAATAATATTTTCACTAATTATCTTTATTTTTAAATTTGTCAGCATTTTCTTCAATAATAATTAACAAACATACATATTTGTACCATATAATAATAAGAGATAAAACTTACTAAAATTGCCGCAAAAGTAAAAATACCTCTTTACAAAAATAATTTTATAAAAAAGTTTTATTTTTGGATTATGTTCTGTTTGATTACAGCAATTACAGAATTACTGTAATTAATTATAACATCAATAATGAAAGGAGAATAAAAGAAAATGCTTAAAGACAGAGCTTTATATTACTATAAAAACGGATTTAACTGTTCACAATGCCTCCTAAAAGCTTGTGAAAACGTGTATGGCATTCCAATCTCAAAGCAGTCATTAAAACTCTGCACAGCTATTAACAACGGATTTGGAATAGATAATATATGCAGTGTTCTTATATCAGGTATAATGATTTTTGGATTATTATTTGACGAAATTACAGCAAAAAAGCTTAGATTACAATTACTGACAATATTTAAAAGCAAACATTCCCTTGATTGTATGTCACTAAAAAAGGAATTCGCAGGCAAAAACTGCGACGCTATAATAGTAGAAATCTCCGATATAGTTGAAAAACTAATAAATGAAAATATCGCAAAGTAAAATCAATAAATTTTTAATAATTTATGCTTGTTAAAGTATGTTTAAAATGTTATAATTTATATTACAGTAATTTTATTATAGAAATTCGCTGTAAAAATTTGCGGATTGCTATAAAATATATCATTTTGAGTCATAATAATATTATTTTCACTAATTTTTTGGATATTTTAACAATTTTCAGATAAATTCTAAAGAAAAGAGAGTACAAAATGATAAAACTTAGATATAAATTTTATATTATTCTTTTTATAATATTTTTAATAACATCAATATCATTTACAGCATTAATAATTTTTACAACAAATTATAACAGAGATAATGTAAAAAACGCATATTACAATGTTTTGTTTAATACATCAAGGCAAAGCATAAAAACATATACAGAATGTATTTGTAAATCGATTTTATATAACAATTCTCTTTCAAAAAGTAATGACAATTACGAGTATATAATAAACCTTTTAAAAGAATTTGAAAGTGATAACCCTGATATTGAGATATATCTGCAAAGTATTGTATCATACAATGAAAACGATATATCAATTTATAATCTATACAGTTCAAAATACAAAGAAACACAAAATACTTTTAATTATTATGATAAAAATACAGAAATAAAAAAACACTTCTATCCATCATATAAAACATTAACGGAACTTGAAAAAAATAAAATAATAACAGAAACAGAACTAATATACAACACAAATTCTCTTGTTTCAGAGAAACGTACATTTTACAGTCATTTAATTCCAGATTTAAATTTAATAATAACTTGTTGTTTTTACGATAACAATTTAAAAGAGCAGTCAGAAAATTATGCTTTAGGCCTAACAGATAAAAACAAAGGAATAATTTCAATCGTTCTAACAATAATTATATTTCTGATAATTACATTGTTTCTTTTCTTATGTTATATAGAATCAATATATTATAAGAAATTAGAAACAAAATATCTATCAGAAAAATTAAAAACAGATGAAAAATATAAAGAATTGCAAAGAATGGCACAAACGGACGCTTTAACAAAATGCTATAACAGAAAATACTTAAATGAAAGTATGTCAACAGTATTCACTAACTTTTTGGGAGGGCATCTGTCAAGTTCCGTAATTTTGTTTGACATAGATAATTTTAAAAAAATAAATGACACCTATGGTCACTCAGCGGGAGACGCTGTTTTAGTTCAAATATCAGAAACCGTACGAAAAATTATCAGACGAGAAGATATACTGGCAAGATGGGGAGGAGAAGAATTTGTTGTATTTTTCAAATACACAAATATAACATCAGCGTTATTAATAGCGGAAAAATTAAGAGCCGCGATAGAAGATTTAACAATAACATCATCAAGTCATAAAATAAAAGTAACCGCCTCAATAGGAATATCCAGTTTTAAAAAATCAGACTCTACACCAGAAGACTGTATAGAACGCGCTGACGACGCAATGTATATAAGCAAAAAAACAGGAAAAAATAAAGTAACATTGTACAATAAATAAAATTAATGGGCTGACATATATTAATTCATATGTCAGCCCATTATTCCTCAAAAACTAATTTTAAAAAAAATTTTAAATTTGTATTAGGAAACACCGCACAAAGGATATTAAAAATAATTTTTTAATTTGTCGGTATTTCCATTACTTATTAATCAGCCATTTCCATAATATCTTCCGCTTTATTAATCATTTTTTTGCCGCTGTGTACCAGCTTCTGCCTTGTCTTTTTATCACTCAACGCACATGTAAGCCCAATAGCGCCAATAATACCTCCCGCAATCAAACCAGTTGTAAATTTAGTCATAAAATAAAAAACTCCTTTCAAACAATATTTTTGTTTCAAAATTATTATTTGCATAAAATAAATTACTATTCAAAAAAACGCTGATTTTAAAAATAATTAAATCAGCGTTTTTATAGTAGCCCTCTTGCGAAATTATAAAATTACGTCAATTCAACAAAAAAATATTTCATTCAATATTTTAGCGAAAGGCGTTTTGCTTCTTAAACGCCGAAAGCGTTAAGAAGTATTGAATGAAATATTTTTTTACAGTGATATTGGTATAAGCGCGGAATTTCGCAAGAGGTCTAGTAATTATTTTAATTTATGAATAAATAACCCACTTCGAAGCTTAGGCTCAAACCAAGTTGACTTAGGCGGCATAATCTTGCCAGCGTCAGCAATTTCCATAAGCTGTTCCATAGTAGTAGGATACATAGAAAAAGCAACCTTCATCTCACCGCTGTCAACTCTTCTCTCAAGTTCTGAAAGCCCTCTTATTCCTCCCACAAAATCTATTCTTTTGTCTGTTCTCGGGTCGCCAATACCCAAAACAGGGGTTAAAAGAAAATTCTGCAAAATAGAAACATCAAGGCTTAAAACAGGGTCGTCACTTTTCAAAATATCACTTTTAGCCGAAAGCAAAAACCATTTGCCGCCAATATACATACCAAACGTATTAGGCACCATAGGCTTACAAGGAGAATTATCCTCACCACATTCAGAAATATCAAAGGAATCTCTTATTTTATCAAAAAACTCATCTTCCGAAAGCCCATTAAGGTCTTTAACCACTCTGTTATAATCCATTATAAAAAGTTCTTTATCAGGAAACAAAACAGATAAGTAAAAATTAAATTCAGCGTTTTCATCAAAATCAGCGTTTTCCGCTCTTCTTTTAAGCCCAACTTTAACAGCCGAAGCGTTTCTGTGATGTCCATCGGCTATATAAAGAGCGGGAACACTTTTAAATTCCTCAATAAGTTCACAAACAGACTCATCATCAGTAATCCAAACCGTATGACGTATATCGTCATCGGAAATAAAATCATAAACAGGCGAAGCACTGTCTTTTTGTCTATTTATAATATCAGTAATTTTGTCAACCGCTCTATAAGTAAGAAAAATTGGTCCTGTATTAGCGTCACACTCGTCAACGTGTCTTATTCTGTCTTTTTCTTTTTCCTCTCTGGTCAGTTCGTGTTTTTTTATTTTATCATTTAAATACTCGTCAATAGAAGTGCAGGCAACCAAACCAGTCTGTGATTTACCATTCATAGTAAGCATATAGATATAAAACTTTGGTTTGTCATCCTGAATAAAAACCCCATCAGATATCATCTTATTAAGGTTTTCGGAAGCCTTTTTATAAACTCTGTCATCATAAATATCAATATTTTCATCAAGGTCAATTTCGGCTTTATCAATATGAAGAAAAGAATAAGGATTTCCCTCCGTCATTTTCCTCGCTTCGTCACTGCTCATCACGTCATAGGGCAAAGCGGCAACCTTATCGGCAAATTCCGCTTTTGGTCTGATAGCTTTAAAAGGTCTTACAATAGACAAGGCTTTCCCTCCTCAAAAATTAAACGGCTGTAATCACTCTAACCTTAATAACACCGCCGACAGCTTCAACAGCGCCTTTAATGCTGTCGTCAATATCAGCGTCAACGTCAATAATAGTATAAGCGAAATCACCTCTGCTTTTACTAAGCATATTTGTAACAGTAATATTTTTATCGCCAAAAACTCTTGTAATATCTGAAACAGCGTCAGCCGAATTTTTATAAAGAACACACACTCTTGTTTTACCCGATTTACTCAAAACACAATTAGGATAATTCACTGAATTGATAATATTGCCGTCCTCAAGATAAGCTCTCAGCTCACCCGCCGCCATAGCGGCACAGTTATCCTCCGCCTCTGGAGTGGACGCTCCCAAATGAGGAAGTGTAATAATGCCGTCAACGCCAACTGTTTTTTCATTAGGAAAATCAGTAACAAACTTAGCGACCCTGCCGCTTGCGATAGCCTCTTTAATATCGTCGGCATTCACAAGTTCACCTCTGGCAAGATTAATTATACGAACGCCGTCTTTCATCTTATCAAAGCTTTCCTTACAGAACATTTCTTTTGTTTCGGGAGTAAGAGGAACGTGAACTGTAATATAGTCGCTTGCTTTATAAATATCGTCAAGATTAGATGTATAAACAACCGAATCATTAAGTTTAAGCGCTCCATTAACAGAAAGAAAAGGGTCATACCCTATAACTTTCATACCAAGAGAAACAGCGGCGTTAGCCACAAGAACACCAATAGCACCAAGCCCAACAACACCCAAAGTTTTTCCTGTAATTTCAGGACCGGCAAAATTAGATTTTCCTTTTTCAACAGCGGCGGCAATTCCTTCTGTTCCGTTTAAAGACTGTGCCCAGTTATAACTTTCAACAATCTTACGCGAGGAAATTAAAAGAGCGGTCAAAACAAGCTCTTTAACAGCGTTCGCGTTTGCGCCGGGAGTATTAAAAACAACAATTCCCTTTTCAGCGCATTTATCAAGAGGGATATTATTAACTCCCGCACCGCATCTGGCAACAGCAAGCAAACTTTCAGGAAGTTCCATATCGTGCATTTTAAAGCTTCTCAAAAGAACGGCATCAGGATTTTTTTCCTCATCTGAAATATGATACATATCAGAAGGAAGTTCCACCAAACCAATTTTTGATATTTTATTCAGCGTCAAAACATTATACATTTTACTATCTCCTTTTCACAAATTTAAGGAAACGCTGATTATCATTACTTAAATAGTTAATCAGCGTTTTCATTAAATACAACTTATTTATTCTCAGTCTCAAATTTTTTCATAAACTCAACAAGCTTGGAAACACCCTCTACAGGCATAGCGTTATAAATGCTGGCACGCATACCGCCTACAGTACGGTGACCTTTAATATTCACAAAACCATTAGCTGTAGCTTCTTTAATAAATTTAGCGTTAAGCTCGTCACTTTTAGTAATAAAAGGAACATTCATCAAAGAACGGTCTTTATAAGCGACAGTACCTTTAAATATGCTTGAAGCGTCAAGATAATCATAAAGAATACCCGCTTTTTCCTCATTTACAGACTGAATACCCTTAACTCCGCCCATTTCCTTAATCCACTCAAAAACAAGTTTAGCCACATAAATAGCGAAACAAGGAGGAGTATTATAAAGAGAATTGTTTTTAGCGTGAATTTGATAAGTAAGCATAGTAGGAGTTCCCTCAATAGGTTCACCAATCAAATCTTCTCTCATAATAACAATAGTAACTCCCGCCGGGCCTACATTTTTCTGAGCACCGGCAAACAAAAGACCAAATTTGCTAACATCCATAACTTCCGACATAATATTGCTGGAAATATCGGCAACCAAAGGAATATCCCCAGTATCAGGCAGTTCCGTATATCTTGTTCCATAAATAGTATTATTGTAAGTTATGTAGAAATAATCAGCGTCTTTTGAAAAATCCTCTTTATGAAGAACCGGAATATAAGAGTATGTTTTGTCTTCCGAAGAAGCGATAATATTTGCCGTACCAAATTTAGACGCTTCTTCAGCGGCTTTTTTAGCCCATTGACCGGTTTTAACAAAATCAGCTTTTTTGTGTTTCTTAAAAAGGTTCATAGGAATCATAGCAAACTGAGTAGAACCGCCTCCCTGCAAAAACATAACTTTATAATTATCGGGAATACCCATAAGTTCTCTCAAGAGTTTTTCGGCGTCCTGAATAATTTCCTCAAAATCTTTTGAACGGTGGCTCATCTCCATAACAGACATACCAGAATTGCCATAACAAACCAATTCTTTCTGAACTTTTTCCAAAACAGGCAAAGGCAGCATAGAAGGGCCCGCCGAGAAATTATAAACTCTTTCCATATTAAAAAGCCTCCCTAAAAATATAGTATAAAAATTATTATCAAATCGTATATAAAAACTGTCTTTTCATTATAATACATTTTTGTCTGTTTAGTCAATACGCTATTTGAAAAAATCAGGGCAACCGCATAAAATTTAAAATTTTTTTGTAATCACATTAAATATCAAAT
>CAOJPS010000153.1 GCA_948441255.1 uncultured Eubacteriaceae bacterium
GAAATGCCGAAGACAGAGGTAAGAGACGAAGTTCCAAAGGAAAGACCAGAAATGCTGAAGACAGAGGTAAAAGGGGAAGTTCCCAAGGAAAGACCAGAAGTGCCGAAGACAGAGGTAAAAGGAGAAGTTTTAAGAGAAGAATCAATTAAACATAAAGATTCTGACTATGAAAAAATTGATATTAAGAAAATACAAAAAAAATATGATGTTTCTGATGAAAAATTGGAAATAATCATTAAGAATATGATTAAAGCTGACGTTCCGCTTAATGAAAAAAATATAAGCGCTGTTGTTGGGGCTTGCGTTAAGGCTGAAAATATTTCAGAACTGACTGATAAGGCTATTTTGAATATTGTTAAGAATGATAAGGTTTTGACTATTCAAAATATATACATAGCTGAATATACGTCTAAAAACGATAATATCTCAAGGGATATATCAGAGGCACAATGGAAGCAGCTTAAAAATGAAGTTTTGAAACTGTTTAAAAGAGAAAATATTGAACTTAGCCGAGATAATGTTGAATTGGCAAAATTGTTTATCGAAAACGATATTCCTATTACAAAAGAAAATATTGATAAGGTTAAGTTTTTAAAAGATATTCAAAATAAAATTGATTTAGACAAGGTTTCCGCTGACGCGGCAGAAAATATTAAACTTGATAAAAAAGCTGAAGAAGCTGTACTGTTTGATGTGAAAAATAACGGTGAGGTTTCTAAAGCGCCTAAAGATTTATTTGAGGATTATAAGGAAATTATTAAGGTTATTCCTAAAATAGACAATGAAATTATTAAAAAGGTTTTGGATAAAAAGGATATTATGAGCCTTGAGAATCTTAAAAATGAGGCGTTAAAAAAGACCGAAAATGAAGTATCTGCCGAAGACAAGGGCGTATCAAAAGATTTTGATGTTAAGAGCGATTATGATAAGGGCGATAAAGGTTTAGAAAACAAAAAGATTATTGAGGATAAAAATAATCATAAGTTCTCAGAAAGCCTGAATGATTATTATAACGGGGAAATTTCTCAAGAGGTTATTACCGCTAAAAGGCAACTTGCGGAAATTCAGCTTAAACTTACTACAGAAGCCGCTTTAAGACTTGCTGGAAAGGGAATTGACATAAATATTGTTCCTGTTAAGGAAGCTGTTGAAAAGCTTAGGGAAATTGAAAATGATATTTATAAAAGCAATCTTAAAATAGTGGGCGCTGAAACATCGGCTGATAATGTCGGAAAGATGAGCAAGCTTTTTGATAAAATTGGAAGTCTTGCGCCAGAATATTCTGATAATATCTATCGTGATATTATAACTAAAAAAGCAGAATTTACTATTGATGGAATAGATTCCGCTGTTAATGCTAAATTTGATAAGATTATGGACACTTTTGATACTTTTGCGACTGTTCCTAATCAGAAATTCGGAGATACTTTTGCCGCTGTTTTTGACCAGATATCTCACGTACTTGAGATTAATGGCATTTCTGTCAATGAGGAAAATGTTGGAGCGGCTAAAATTCTTTCTTTAAATAATATGGATATTACTGAAAATAATATTCTTCAAACTAAGAGTATTAATTTTAAGGTTTCTAAAACATATAATAATCTGCACCCTCTTGTTGCCGCTGAAATGATTAAAGATGGGCTTAATCCTGTTGATATGAATATTGATGATGTTATTTCTTATATTGATAAATTTGATGAGAAATATACTCAGAGCTCTAAAGAGCAGATTGCTGAAAATATACTTAAAGTTTCGGAAAATAACGATATTTCCAAGACTGAAAAAGACGCGGTTATATCTGTTTATCGTATGCTTGATATGATTTCAAAGCACAGTGGAGCGGCTATTGGTACGGCGATTAAAAATAATGTTGAGCTGACTTTGGGAAATCTTATGGAGGCTTCTAAGGTTTTTGAGAAAACTAAAAGCAAAAAGGATTTTGATGTTGAGGTTGATGACAAATTTGGTTTGACTGAAGATATGATTGTGCCTGACAAAAATATAAGGGCGACTATTGAGAGAGCAATGGGCTCAAATAGTCAAAACAATCAGAGGGGGCAGAATAATGAAAATAATCAGCCTGATTTATATAACAAAGAGGGATTTTCTGATTTGAGCAGTATGAAAACATTTATTCCTGCTGAAAGTGAGTTGGAATATACAAGTATGATTTTTGATGAGATTGTTAAAAGTGCTGAGCCATCTAAGATTATTGACATTATTAAAAGCGGAAATAATCCTGTTTCTAATACGGTTGAAAAATTTTTGAATAATTTGAAAAAAGTGAAAAACAGAAATGTTGATTTTAATAAGGAAAATGTAAAGGCCGTTTTGGAGCAAATTAAGAATATAAGCGATTCTCCGGCGAATGTTATTTCGTGGCTTAATAAAAATAATGTTCCTGTTACTATGACTAATTTTGGAGTTGCCGCCGGTATTATTAAAAATCCATATAAAACTGGCAAAGACCTTGAGAAATTTGAAAAGGACACAAAAGAAAGCAAAATTAGTTTTGGAAGTAAAATTTCTTCATCTAAGCTTGAGGCGCTTAAAAACGGAAAATCTCCTGATGAAATTGTTGATGAACTTATTGAGGAAGTTGACGGGGCATTTGAGGCTATTGTTGGAACAAGCGCCGTTGATGAGATTGATTTGCTTCTTAAACAGGCATCGAATATTAAAAAATCTCTTGCGGTTCAAAGTGCCGTTAATAAAAGTGAAAGCGGCTTTTATCAGTTGCCTGTACGTATGAGTGAGGGCAATATTATAAACCTTAATATGTTTATTTCCGAAAACGGATTAAATCAGAACAACAAAACGTTTATGTCATTTGAAACTAACAATCTTGGAGTTGTTCAGGTGTATATGACAATGAATGAAAAAAGTCTTTCACTTGAAATTAATTCGGAGTATGAAGACGCGGCAGAGGTACTTTCGCAATATTCATTGGAACTTAGAAATATGCTTTCTGAAGCGGGTTTTGACGTTAAAAACGTGAAATTTGGAGAGGAAAGCCCTAAAAAAATTATTGACGAAAAAGTTTTTGAAAAAAATTCACAAAAAAACGTTAAGATTTTTGATAATTCGTACGAAATAATAGTATAAGGATTTGATGAGTATGAACAGGGAAGTTAAAAATGATGAAAAGACAAAAGATAAAATGTTTGGAAATCCTGATTATTATGAAGCAGTTTCAAAAATTTTGACTTTTGTCGATAAAGTTGATAAAATAAAAAATAATAAAAAGAAAGGTGATTTATAATGGTAATTAATACTAATATTCCAGCTTTGGTAACAAATAATTCTTTAAATAAGGCTAACGCTAAAACAGATAAATCCTCAAAGAGATTGTCTACAGGTAAACGTATTAATTCTGCCGCTGATGACGCCGCAGGATTGGCTATTTCAAACAAAATGAAAACTCAGGTTAAAGGTCTTAAAATGGCTGATAGAAACTGTAATGACGCTATAAGCCTTATTCAGACTGCTGAAGGCGGTTTGTCTGAAGTTCAGAATATGCTTCAGAGAATGAGAGAACTTGCTATTCAGGGAGCTAATGATACTTTGACAACTGATGACCGTCAGAAAATCCAGGACGAATGTGACCAGCTTATTGATGAAATTACAGATACCGCTAAGAAAATTCAGTTTAATACTAAATCTCTTCTTGATGGTAAATATGGTGAGTTTACTTTCCAGGTTGGTCCTAACTCAGGTCTTACACTTACTGTTGATATGGAGGAAATTACTCCTTATGTAATTGGCGCTTATACTGATGAGGTTGGTACATTTACAAGTTTGAGCCAATTAAAAAGCCACCCTACAAGAGCTATTAAAATTGGTATTGACTTAAATGTTCCTGAAGGCAAAGACGCAAACGGTGACCCTGAACAACGTATTAGATATGCTTCAGTTGGGGAAGATGCAAAGGGTGAGTATGTTTATGCTCAGACTTTTAAAAAGGGTACTACTACAACTCCTGAAGACTCAAAAATTACTAAAACAGGTGTATATCTTTATGATGGGTCTAAATTATACGATGAAAATGGTAATGATGTAACTGAAACTTTCAAAAAATATCATGATGCGTCACTTCCAGAAGATGCTACTACTAATCCAAACATTGGATTTAAAACAGAGGATTATGACAGTTATGGTGCGTCTACGAGCAGTCCAATACTTATTACTGTTACATCAACAACAAATGAAGCCGGTGCTACAATTTATAAAGAGTCAGTTACTCCACTTTCTCCAGCAACAACTGACCCTGAAACTCTTCCAGTGTATGACCATTATTATGGTTTGAGTAGTGATGATACAGACCCAGAACAGAAAGCTTTGTCAGAAGACAAAAAGAAGCTTATTATTACAGATACTACAAAAGACGGCGTATTTACAACAGTTGAAGGCTGTGCTTATACCGCACTTTTGGTTTGCGACGGCGCTATTAATGATGTTTCTGAGCTTCGTTCAAGACTTGGAGCTGTTCAGAACAGACTTGAATATACAAGTTCTTCATTGGGTGTAGCTTCTGAAAACGCTGAAACTTCTTTATCTCGTGTTGAGGATTCTGATATGGCGGCTGAAATGACTGAATTTACTAAAAATAATGTTATTGTTCAGGCTGGTATCGCAATGCTTGGTCAGGCTAATCAAAGACCAAATCAGTTGCTTAACTTGCTTCAGTAATATTTTGAATTTTTGAACATACGCACGCACTTAATAAAATATTTTATCAGATATTTATAATATAAAGTGCTTTTAAATAGCAGGGTATCTGAATATTTTCAGGTATTCTGCTATATTATTTTGTAAAGGAATGATTTTTATGGAAAAATTGACTACAGAAGATTATGTCGCTAGAATCGCAAGCGCTACTCCTTTGCAGTTGGTTATTATATCTTATGAGTTGATTATTAAGTATGTTGACGACGCTGTTGATTGTATTGATAACGCAAAATTGTTTGAATTTAATTTGAACAAGGCAAGGGCGTTTTTAGACGATTTGAAAAATTCTCTTGATATGTCTTTTGAGGTTTCGAGAAATCTTATGTCTTTATATAATTATGTTGGTCAGCAAATTTCTTATTTTATGTTTAATAAAGAAAATAGTCACGTTGAGGAAATTAAAAAAGTTATAGGTGAACTTCTTGACGGCTGGAAAACTATTGAAAATGAAGAAAAAGATAAAACTCCGCTTATGGAAAACGCTCAACAGCTTTATGCCGGGCTTACTTATGATAAGCGCGGAAATCTTTCGGAATATGTTGAAACTGATGTAAAAAGAGGTTTTAAAGCTTAATTATATATATTGTTGCCGGGTAATGTTAAAACATTTGTATTCATATCGTTAGAATATGTCTAAAATCTCTAAAAACAAAATATACGCAAAAAATTATTGAACATAATATCATTTTAAAATATAATGACATTATGTTCAATAATTTTTTGGATATTTTAATAGTTTTTAGGCAGGTTCTTAGAGCATAGAAGATATGAAACAAATGTTTTTTTGGAGGTTTGGGATGAATATTATATCAGTTATAAGAAATTTATCAGTTTTTGAAAAAATCTTATGGTTTTTTTCGGTTATTTCTGTATCAGTTTCATTTGCTTTGACAGAAAATTTTGATTGGCTTGTATTATTTGCTTCTTTGGTTGGTGTGACTGCTCTTATATTTATAGCTAAAGGAAATGTGTGGGGGCAGATATTAACAATAGTTTTTAGTTTATTATATGCCGTTATATCATATCAATTTAAGTATTTTGGGGAAATGATTACTTATTTGGGAATGACAGCGCCTGTTGCTTTTTTATCGGTTGCAACTTGGCTTAAAAATCCTTATAGTGTGAATGAAGTTAAAGTAAGTGAGTTGAATCAAAAAAAATATGTTATTTTGTTTTTTGCTACATTAATTGTTACTTTTATTTTTCATTACATATTAAAAATTCTTGGAAATACAAATTTATTTTTTAGTACGATATCAGTAGCAACAAGTTTTTTGGCTTCAAGTTTGATGACGCTGAGGAGTCCATTTTATGCTATAGCTTATGCTTGTAATGACTTAATTCTTATAATTCTTTGGTGTTTAGCTTCTTTGGAGAATATTTCCTATATTCCTATGATTATTTGTTTTTTTGTGTTTTTTATAAACGATTTATATGGATTTAAAAATTGGAATGATATGAAACGAAAACAAAGGAAAGCGGCTTAATAAAACTATGGAGTTCTTGTCCCGTATATATGCCATATATGGTAATTTAAAACCGTGAGACGCTGTCCCACACCCTGTAAGGGACAAGTCCCTTGACCCATAACGCAAAGTTGCCGCTTTGCTAAACAAAAAATATAAGCCTGAAAGTTATGATAAAGATTTATATCTTTTAAAAGCGGTTCATATACAGGAAAAAGAATATTTTACTCAAAGGATACACAAAGATATAGATTTTATTATCAATGATTTGAAAGAAAATCATAAGGGCAGAAGCGACAGCGCTCCAAAAAATTCCGCTGTAAATGAAATAAAAAAAGATTTGGAAGAAGCTTTAAATTTTAAGGGCAGCCGCACCGAACAAATGCTTATAGTTT
>CAOJPS010000154.1 GCA_948441255.1 uncultured Eubacteriaceae bacterium
TGCGAAACTACGTTTCGCTGAGTTTTACTGAAATTTTTTGTCGAACTCACGTTAAAATATTTTTTTACCGTTATTCAAGTTCTTTCACTATAGTTATAAATTTTCATCGAACTCACGTTAACCAAGGAAAACGTTATAGCTTCTATGTAATTAAATAAGGCTGCAGCAAATTAATATATAACTTAATAATTTGCTACAGCCCACTTTTATCAGTAAAGAACTATTATATTTTTGAATTATGCGGTGTTTCCTTCATAAAAACATTCATAAAAGACGGCAAATACAAAAGTAAGTATCCCCCGCTTAAAAAGCGGGGGACCTCCTCAATTATTTAAAAAATATTAAAATTTTCCATATACTTGCATTATTTAAAAATAACTATTTTCACAGGATTATTAATTGGTGGAATACTCATAGTCATTTCCTCACCATATTCAACGTATAATTCCGCATCTTCTTTTATGTCAGATAATTCCGCATTTTCTCCGTCATCAAAAACAATAACTGTGTCATCGCCTACAGCAAGAGCAACCTCACCCTTTTCAGCGTCGTCTACCAAAATCAAGTCATTTTCCAAAGAAATAACTTTCACATTTTTTTCCTCAGAACCTGTTTCTGTTGAAATCTCATCTTCAGAACTAACTTCTGTAGAAACTTCCTCATCAATGTTTCCTCCGTCAGAAACAGCTCCATCAGAACCTACCTCATCAGAAATAGTATCATCAGCATTTTCTTGTTCTGTTGTAATATACAAATTGTAAGGAACATTTTCCTCAAAATCATTTATATCCATTTCCAAAAGTTCCGATAAAATATTCACTGGAACATAAGTTATACCATTTATTAACTCAGGCGCTTTATTTAATTTCATCGGAGCTGTTTTGGCAATTGTATAACCGTCTATATCTATAGAAAACGTTATATATCGAGGCAAATCGCTTATAATTACAGTACGTGTTTCACCTTTCCACTCAACAGTATATCCAAGAGCCTCAAAAACCTTTCTTGCTGGAAACATAGGAACATCTTCAGAGAAAACCAATTCAGCTCCATCAAGTATTTCATTATCAATAAAAACAGCGTTTTCAACACTAATATTTTTTGTTGATGGTTCATTTTCGTTTATTACTTTGTCGGGATTATATTCCGCAAACGCCATACTTGATGGAACAACTGCTGAAACTGCTATAATTGCCGCTGTAGCCAATCTTAATATATTTTTTTTCATTTAAAAATTCCTCCTAAATTATTTTCAATACTTTTGCACTTTATTTTTTTAATATCACAATTTATAATGTCGAATCATACATAATAATCTATAAAAAATACTATAGTAATTCGCAAAATCCTTATCCAAAACAATAAAAGAATTATTTAATTTATAGTAATTACACTTAAATTATAACAAAAAAATATTTTACGAGTGCGTAAGCGCTGCTAGGCGATAATCGAATTGCGAAGCAATTTGCAGCCTGTGCAAGTAAAATCATTTTTTGTAACTTTTAAAGTATAATTACTATATCAATACTTGTTAAAGTTTGCTTGTTTATTCTTCCATTATTTTGCCGTAATTTATTAAATTGTTTGCTGTAATCATTTCCCCTACTCACAAATTAATTTTAACACATAAATTAAAAGAATAAAAGTTACATTTATATTTTTAACATACCTGTAATATTATTTACTTTCCTTGATAAGCAAAAATCGAGCAGAACGTTAAAAAACAGCTCTGCTCGGTTTCAAAATATATAATATTAGACCTCAATATCTATATTTTTTTCTGTCTGCTCTGAAACACTTTTATCAGAATCTTCTTTTTTCAAAGATACTCTAAAGAAAGGATTTTCAGGCTCATCAACAATGCTGTCAGGGTTCAAAATAGCCCTAAACTCAGCGCCAGTTATCTTTTCCTTTTCAATAAGCAAATCAGCCGTTTTATGCAAAACATCAATATGCTCATTCAATATTCGGATAGCGTCGTTATATGCGTTTTTTATAATTTTGTCAATTTCATTGTCAATTATAGCGGCAATTCCCTCACCATAATTTCTAGCGTGACCTATATCTTTGCCAAGGAAGACCTCTTGACTATCTTCTCCAAATTGAATAGGCCCAAGTTTTTCACTCATACCATACCGCATTACCATTTTTCTAGCAAGTTCAGAAGCCCTTTGTATATCATTTGAAGCACCTGTAGTAATATCTTTTATAATAATTTCTTCCGCCGCTCTTCCTCCAAAAAGAGATATAATCTCGTGAGTCATCTGAAGTTTTGAGCGATATGCTTTATCATCAGATGGCAAAGGCATAGTATATCCTCCCGCCATTCCAGTAGGAATTATTGAAATTATATGAACTGGGTCAAGTTCTGAAAGAATCTCAAACAATATGGCATGACCAGCCTCATGATAAGCCGTAATTTTCTTTTCTTTATCACTTATAATGCGGCTTTTCTTTTCTGTGCCTATTCCAACTTTTACAAAAGCTTTTCTTAAATCATCCATATCAAGTTCTTTTTTGTCAAATCTCGCCGCCAGAAGCGCCGCCTCGTTCAAGAGATTTTCAAGGTCGGCTCCAGTAAAGCCCGGCGTTGTCTGAGCAACAACCTTTAAATCCACTTCTTTACTAATCTTCTTACCCTTAGCGTGAACTTTTAAAATAGCCTCTCTGCCTTTAACATCAGGAGTCCCCACAACAACACGTCTGTCAAAACGACCCGGGCGTAAAAGAGCAGGGTCTAAAATATCAGGTCGGTTAGTGGCGGCAAGAACAATTACGCCCTCATTTATACCAAAACCATCCATCTCAACCAATAATTGATTCAATGTCTGTTCTCTCTCGTCGTGTCCACCTCCAAGACCAGCGCCTCTCCGTCTTCCAACAGCGTCAATCTCATCTATAAACACAAGACAAGGAGAATTTTTCTTTGCCTGTTCAAAAAGGTCACGCACCCTTGACGCTCCCACACCAACAAACATTTCAACAAAATCAGAACCTGAAATACTGAAAAATGGAACTCCCGCTTCTCCCGCGACAGCTTTGGCAAGAAGTGTTTTTCCTGTTCCCGGAGGGCCCACAAGAAGAACACCTTTAGGAATTCTCGCTCCTATCTCAACAAATTTTTTAGGATGTTTTAAAAACTCAACAATTTCTTGAAGTTCCGTCTTTTCCTCATCAAGTCCCGCGACTTGTTCAAAAGTAATTTTATTTTTATCAGCGGCTGCCATTTTAGCCTTACTTTTGCCAAAATTCATAACTTTGCCTCCGCCGCCCTGCATTTGTCTTATAATAAACGTCAAAAGTACTATGGAAATAATAATAATTATTATTGTTGGTATAAGTGAAACAAAAACGCTTGTTTTAGTAGAGTCAGCATAATTCACTTTCAATCCATACTCTGGGTCTTTAAGTGCCTCGTCAACTTTTGCGACAAATGAGTTCATATCACCTATGTTTAAAATCTCTCTTTTATTATTACCAAATGTAACTCTCACTTCTCCCTCGTTATCGCCCTCTGAATCTCTTTGAATTTCAAGCGACTTAAGATTTGGGTCTTTCGATTCTATCTGTCTTACAAGGTCACTATAAATATATTGATTCCCTGAAGTCTGAACGGAATCAAAATTTCTGTTTATTAAAATTGCGGCAATTATACACACAAATATTATCGCATACAACCCAAAACCTTTTAAATAATTATTTTTCAATACGTTTCCTCCTTTATTATTTTATGAAACGCCAAAAGCATTTCTAAAGCATTTCCATAATTATTCACGCTAATTATAATACGCTATTTTTTATAATAACATATAATACCCATAAATTCAATATTAAAGCAAAAAAAATAATTTTAATATTTTTTGTGTTTTTCGACAATGTGGTGTATAATTAAGAAAAATAAATTATAAGTGAGGTTTGAGTTTTATGGACAGTAACTTTGAACAATTGCCCGCAATTATATTGAAAGGAAAAGTTTTTTTCCCAAACAGAAAAGTCAGTTTTGATATAATGGACAAAAAATCAGCCAATACATTAGCGAAAGCCACAAAAGAAAATAAATTTATATTTTTTACAACTCAGAAAAAACCAGATGATAATGATATTATCTTTGAAAATATATATAAAATAGGGGTTATAGGAAAAGCAGAACAAATTTTAAAACTTCCTAATGGAATTACAAGGGTCTTTGCCGAATGTTTTGGCAAATATAAAATTGAACAGCTCTACATAGACAATAACTGCCTTTTCGCTGATATTACCGAAGTTATCGATTTTAAACATATAAAAAGCAAAAACGAGTCCCAGCCAAAAGATTTCGAATATAGAGCTTTGCAAAAACTTCTTCTTGAATTATTTGAAGAATATTCATCTGTGGGAAAAACAGGACCAGAATTTATTATGGAAATTCTTTCTTCAGACGATGTCGAACATATTTCCTATTTATTAGGAGAAAAAATACCTTTTGCCATTCACGAAAAACAAAGAATTCTTGAAGAAACAGATGTTTACAAAAGGGCACAAATTACCGCCGAACTTTTAAACAAAGAAATAAACGCCTTGAATGTAAAAAAAAGAATTTATTCAAAGGTACGTACAAAAATAGATAAAACTCAAAGAGAATATTTCCTTCGTGAGGAAATTAAAATCATTCAGGAAGAACTCGGGGAATCTGACGATATTTTATCTGACATTAAAGAATATACAAAACGTATGGAAAAATCAAAAAATATGCCTGAGGCTGTAAAAAAACGTCTTGAAAAAGAAATTATGCGCCTTAAAAGAATGGGGATAAATTCTTCTGCCGAGGGAATAGTTTCAAGAGATTATATAGAACTTATATTAGATATGCCTTGGGGTATATTCAATAAAGAAAACGATGACATAAAAAAAGCTCACAGAATTTTTGACAAAGACCACTATGGTTTAATGGAAGTTAAAGAACGAATTATTGAATTTCTTGCTGTAAGAAAAATTTCTAATAACATCAATGCCCCAATTATTTGCCTTGTAGGTCCTCCAGGAGTCGGAAAAACTTCCATAGCCAAATCCGTAGCCAAAGTTCTAAATAGAAAATATGTTCGGATGTCGCTTGGTGGAATAAGTGACGAAGCTGAAATAAGAGGACATCGGAAAACATATGTAGGCGCTATGCCTGGAAGAATTGTTTCTTCTATAAAAAATGCCAAAACTATGAATCCTTTAATTTTATTTGATGAAATAGATAAAATAAGAAATGAAAGAAAAGGCGACCCTGCGGCAGCTTTGCTCGAAGTTCTTGATGGCGAGCAAAATTTTTCTTTCAGAGATAATTATTTGGAAGTTCCTCTTGATATCTCAAAAGTTTTATTTATGTGTACAGCTAACAATGTCGAAGACATACCTTTCGCGCTTCGTGACAGACTAGAAATAATTACTCTCGGAAGCTACACTCATAATGAGAAACTCAACATCGCCTCAAAATATCTCACAGCAAAGCAAATTAAAGCAAACGGATTAACACGAAAAGAAATTAAATTTGCGAAAGACGGAATATCAGAAATTATTTCAGGATACACAAGAGAAGCTGGAGTGCGAACACTTGAAAGACTTATAGGTAAAATTTGCAGAAAATCAGCAAAACTTATTTCATTAGGAGAAACTGAATGCGTTTCAATAAAAAAATCAAATATTGAGGAATTTCTTGGCGCAAAAAAATACAAAGACGAATATATTGATAAAAACAATAAAATTGGAGTTGTAACAGGTCTTGCCTGGACAAGAGTTGGCGGAGATACCTTAAGTATTGAAACCGTCATTATGAAAGGTAAAGGAAATTTTAAATTAACAGGTAATGTAGGAAAAGTTATGGAAGAATCAGCAAACGCGGCTATAAGCTATATAAGAGCAAACGCCGGAAAATACAATATTGATAAAAATTTTTATGAGGATACTGACATTCACGTTCATATTCCCGAAGGAGCAGTACCAAAAGACGGTCCGTCAGCCGGAATTACAATGACATTATCAATAATTTCCGCCCTTACAAAACGCCCCGTCAGATACGATACCGCAATGACAGGAGAAATCACGCTTACAGGCAGAATTCTTCCCATAGGAGGACTTAAAGAAAAAATTATTGCCGCTAAAATGTTCGGAATTAAAAAGCTTATTCTGCCATTTGAAAACGAAAACGATGTTGAAGAAGTTCCCGATTATGCCAAAGAAGAACTTGATATTATTTTTGTACATAATATGGAAGAAGTTGTAAAGGAAGGACTATTATAAATTTAAATTAATGGGTTATAAAAAAATTTTCAAAACCGCATAAATACCATTAATTTAAATCCATAGAATGAGTTTTGCCCATTCAAAGAAAAACATATTTTTAAAAACATAAGATTTATATACTAAAAATCCGCTTTGTTTATACAAGATGTTTTAACCCTATAAACAAAATAAAAAATATATTGCAGGAAGCAATTATGCTTCCTGCAATAGTGAGTATAAAAGAATTTTTTCACACTTACAAAAATAGAACTTTTTTATTCATTATCCGAAGAAATAAAGTCCTCAATAGTATCATAAATATG
>CAOJPS010000155.1 GCA_948441255.1 uncultured Eubacteriaceae bacterium
AAATTTTCCGATAAATCTTAGTTTTTCTGAAAAAAAAATAAATAAAGCAAATAAAACACAGATTCCAATCATATACATAATAACATTTTCGCTCGTCACCAAAATACCCCCATACAGCTAAATACTATCAAACCCATCAGCAACAAGACCTCTTTCCTTGCATAATTTAATATAATACTGATATTTTTTATTAAGAGCCTGAATTTCATAAATAAAACTGTCAATAAGAATATCATCTGTTATATAATCGAACTCCTGATGAACATAATCAAGTTCTCTTTTAACCTTGCAGAGCATATCTCTTATTCTTTCATCATCTTCTTCCATTTTATAGCTTTTATCAACTTTTGAAAAAAACTTTTTAATCATAATCAATACCTCCCAAAATTATTTTTATTTCCTTTTGTGCGGTGTTTTCTATAGTAGACTTCTTTCGAAACTATAAAATTACATTAGTTCACTAAGAAAATATTTTATTTAATGTGAAGCGTTAGGCGTTTTGCTTTTTAAACGCCGAAAGCGTTAAAAAGCATTAAATGAAATATTTTCTTGGGGCAATATTGGTATAGATATGAAGTTTCGAAAGAAGTCTATTGTTATTTCCTATTGTTTGTACATATTAATAATATAGTCCTAAAATTATTATTTTATTCCAAACATATTTAATTTTGGAGTAAATAACAAAAAAAGACAGTCAATATTGTCCTCCCAAAATCAGCTGTCTTTTTCATAAAAAATTATTTATTTTATAAATTCATTAATATTGTAAACAATAACCGCCGCCTGAGCTCTTGTAGTATTGTTTTTAGGCTCAATATTATTTCCTGTACCATTTACAATCTTAACATCAACCATAGCATTTAAGCTTTCTTTAGCATAATTCGAAATATGCAATTTGTCCTCAAATTTATCCAAAGCGGCAGAATTATCAGCCAAAACTTCATATCCCGCCGCGTTTAACGCTCTATACGCAAGAACCATCATATCTTGTCTTGAAATGAATTCTTCAGGTTTAAAATTGCCTTTATCATCGCCCGAAGCAATTCCTAAAGACTTAGCGGCGCTCACAGCTTTAGCATAATATTTAGAAGATGAAACATCAGCAAATCCTCCGTCACCATCTTCGCTTACATCAATTTTAAGAGCGTTCATAAGCATAATAAGAAAGTCTGCCCTTTTCACATTTGTCATAGGAGCAAATTTTCCGCCGCCGATACCGTTTACAATTCCATTTTCGGCAAGATAATTAATAGCGTTCACCGCCCAAGGATATCTGTCGATATCAGAAAAAACAGATTCATTCGCTGGAGTTTCTTTATTTTCCGCTTTTCCAGAAACATTTGACGAAGCACCTTCTGTTGTACCTTCACTTGTTTTATCTGTATTATTGTCCTTAGATTTATCCTCTGTTGTAGTTTCGGTTTTATCAGAAGAAGAATTACTTGTTGTAGTTTCAGTTTCATCACCATCTCCAGTTGAAGAACTGTTTTTTGTTGTAGTTTCAGTTTTATCAGAGGAAACTTTCACTGTTGTGGTTTCATTATTCTTATTAGAAACAATTTTTGCCTCTGTAGTTGTTTCCGTAGACGTTTCTTTATTATCCTGCGTCGATTCTTCCGCAAAAGCGTTTCCGTTTACTTTTACACGAACTGGAACAAGAGAAACATCTCTCGCCGCACTATTTACTCCATACGCAAAAACATCACTTCCGGCGGCTTTCAAAAGTTCAATATCCGTTTCGCCAGAACCTATAACCTCAAATGTCATTCTAAGAAAAATACCATTAGTCTTAATCTCAAAAACGGAAGAAACACTCCTGACCATTTGACCAAGCTTAATAATACCTATTTCAGCACAAGTTTTCTTTCCGTCAGAACGTCCCTCAAAGTCATCAAGACCTCTTGACGGAGTTAAATTCATCTGATTTTCAATACTTGCGTTTGGAAAAAGTCTAAAAGCCTCTCCCCTATAAAGTTCATAAGTTATAAATCCATCATTTTCGTTATCAGAAGTTTCATTAGGAACAGCTCTAATAACATTAGGGTCATACTTAACTCTGAAAGTTGAGTTATTATAACCCTCATTTCCATCAAGAATAAAATCAACAACAAATTTCTCTCCTATTTGGTTTTCCTCAAATTCATAAGAACCCTGTTCAGGATAAATAGTCATACCTGAAGCGAAAACACTTACACAAGAGAAACCAAAAATGAAACTAAAAGATAAAATAAAAGCTAAAATTCTGTTTTTCATTATCAGACCTCTTTTCTAAAAAATTATCACGAAAAACCGCCGATTAATTTTATATTGGAATTGTACGGCATTTCCTATGCCGCAAAATCAGCGCTTTTCAATAGCAAATACCTTAATTATATTTTAAATCATAAAATATAAATTTACAAGAGTTTAATAAAAAATTTTTAATACTGTATAACACGTGATTTACCCAAAGGACGCATATTTTCCAAACTATCGAAAGCGAAAATTTTAATCTTCTCGCCCTCTTCCAAATTGTAATCATATTTCTTATAAAACAACCCATCTTGAGTTTTTAAATCCGTTATATCAATATATTTCAACCTGCCTTTTTCATCATAAACGGCAAAATTTAAACATCCCTCCGCAATATCTCCGAAAACTTTAATGCGCATTTCCGAATTTGTTTTATAAACAGGAGAAATAAAAAAATCATATCCTTCCTCAAGAAATCTAACACTTTCTTTAGCGTCAAAAAGACCGTATCCTGTATAAACATCATATCCCAAAGCGTCAATATCAGCGCTTCCCGCCTTAAGAATCTTTAAAAAAAGTTCATTATCAATATCAGGGTATTTTCCTTTAAGCAGCGCCGCGAACCCCGAAATAATCGGAGCGGAAAAAGAAGTGCCCTTCAATCCAGTACCATCCAATCCAGAAGCATATTCCCCTTTGCTGTCCGGGAGAGTAAGTCCCTCTCCGGCAGCCGCGATATCAACAGAATCATTTCTCTGCGAAAAGTAAGAAACTTTAATATCACTATTAACCGAACCCACTCCTATAACATTTTCACAGGAAGCCGGATACTTCTTCCCGGTTTTCCCATCGTTTCCAACCGCCGCCACAAGAATGACATTATTCTCATCAGCAAAATCAACGGCTTTTTGAAGCAATTTACTATCATTTTCATTGGGAGATGATGAAAGCGACATATTTATAACATCACACTCATACAAAGAAACTGCGTCCTCAATAGCCGCGATAACATCACTTACTTGCCCTTTTCCATCTCTGTAAACCACAAGAGGAACTATTGTAACATCTTCAGCGATACCAGCCACGCCAAGTTCATTATTGCTCTGAGCACATATAATTCCAGCCACTTGCGTCCCGTGATTTTGATTTCCTATAGTGTCATTTGAACTTATCTCATTTCCCGTTTTATCAGGAGCTTTATAATTATATCCCTTTTCTATTTTATTCAAATTAAAATCAGGGTGAAGAGTAACCCCAGAATCAAGCACAGCCACTCTCACACCCTCACCTGTGCCAAGATGTTTTTTAGCATACTCCAGATTATGTTTTTCAAAATACCACTGCGTATTAAAAAGGGGGTCGTTATAAATACTTGTATTTTCAGCGCTGTCAAGCCATATATCATAGTCTTTCTCCGCGTATTCAATCATTCCAAATTCCTCAAGCCTTTCAATGGTATCAGCATCGGCTTTATATATATTAAGTCTGTCAGAAACAACCTCAACATTCTCGTCAACTCCTGCAAGCATAATACCATCGTTGTCTTTCAGAGTAAAAATATAATCAGAATCAGCGTCTAAATTTGAATAAGCAAAAACAGATAAATCAAAAAACAAAAGCGCGTAAAGACAAAAAACAGCGGCACGCCATATTTTCATTCAAAACCCCCCTTGCGCAAACAATTTCTTATATAGTCAATCAACTTGAAAATGGAAAAAAGGATTTTTGACCGCCGAACTTTTTTATTTTTTAAGTTGATTGACTATATCATACAAACTCACCCAAGCCTTTTAATTTGTTCCTCAACCTGGCCAAGCATATTGCTGTATTTTTCCATTTTAGCCTTTTCTTCCTCAATAACCTTAGCCGGAGCCTTTGAAACAAAACCCTGGTTGCCAAGTTTCTTTTCAACTCTCTCAACTTCTTTAATGAGTTTTTCTTTTTCTTTCAAAAGACGTCCTTTTTCTTTCTCAATATCAACAAGTTCGGCAAAAGGCATATAAATAACACCATTTGGAATAACAGCGGAAACAGCGTCTTCAGAAATTCCATCTTTATCTTTTTGAATAACAACCTCGCTCGCGTATCCAAGAGAAGCAAAGAAAACCTTTCCATTCTCAAATATCCTCAAAACATCATCTTCCTGAGAAACAACAAAAACCTTAGCTTTTTTAGAGGGAGCAACATTCATTTCCACTCTTACATTTCTTATAGCCTTTACAGCTGATTTAATAAGTTCAATAGCCTTTTCCTCGTTTTCAAAAGCAAGTTTCTCATCAAATGCCGGCCACTCTGAAAGAACAATAGTTTCCTCATCATTCTGAACAGTAGTAAATATTTCCTCTGTAATAAATGGTATAAATGGGTGAAGGAGTTTAAGAGCTGAAATAAGTACCTTTTTTAAAGTCCATAAAGCGGCGTTTCTTGTCTTATCCTCTTTATTATAAAGCCTTGGCTTAACCATTTCAATATACCAATCACAATATTCGTCCCAAACAAAATCATAAGCTTTTGAAACGGCAATACCAAGTTCATAATTATCAAGATTTTCAGTAACCTCTTTCACAACAGTATTTACCTTAGACAAAATCCACTTATCAGCGTCAGTAAGCTCATCAAGTTCAGCCGAAACCTCATCATCATCAAAATTCATCATAATAAACCTTGCAGCATTCCAAACTTTATTAAGGAAATTTCTATTAGCTTCAACTCTCTCCCAATAAAATCTCATATCATTTCCAGGAGCGTTTCCGGTAACAATAGTAAGGCGCAAAGCATCGGCGCCATACTTTTCAATAACCTCAAGAGGGTCAATTCCATTACCAAGGGATTTGCTCATCTTTCTCCCCTGAGAATCTCTCATAAGACCGTGTATAAGAACATCGTTAAAAGGAACTTCTCCCATTTGCTCAATTCCCGAAAATACCATTCTCACAACCCAGAAGAAAATAATATCATATCCTGTAACCAAAACGCTTGTGGGATAAAAATGTTCAAGTTCCGGTGTTTTCTCCGGCCAGCCAAGGGTAGAGAAAGGCCACAGAGCGGAGCTAAACCAAGTATCCAAAGTATCCTCGTCCTGTTTAAGGTTCTCACTTCCGCATTTAGGGCATTTCAAAGGTTTTTCAGCGGAAACAATAACCTCTCCGCAAGAGCAGTAATAAGCCGGAATCCTATGTCCCCACCAAAGCTGACGTGAAATACACCAATCGTGAAGATTTTCAAGCCAATGGAGATATACTTTTCCAAATCTCTCCGGAACAAATCTTGGCTTACCTTCTTTAAAAGCTTTAATAGTAGGCTTAACCATATCTTCCATTTTAACAAACCATTGACTTTTAATCAAAGGCTCAATAACATCTCCGCATCTTTCGTGAACCCCGACAGCGTGAGTAATTTTTTCAATTTTAACAAGAAGCCCCATTTCATCAAGCTCTTTAACAATAATATCTCTCGCTTCATATCTGTCAAGGCCTTTAAACTTTCCACCGTTTTTATTAATTGTTCCATCGTCGTTCATAATATTAATTTTAGGCAGAGAATGTCTTTCACCCACCTCAAAATCGTTAGGGTCGTGAGCGGGAGTTATTTTAACAACACCTGTACCAAATTCCATATCCACATAAGAATCGGCAATAATAGGTATTTCTCTGTCAACAAAAGGAACAATACAACTTTTTCCCACAATATCCTTATATCTGTCATCATCGGGATTAACGGCAATAGCGGTATCACCAAGCATAGTTTCAGGTCTTGTAGTGGCAAACTGCAAAAACTCATCACTATCTTTAATAGGATATTTTATATGCCAAAAACCGCCGTCCTTGTCAATATGGTCAACTTCAGCGTCAGAAATAGTAGTCTGACACTTAGGACACCAGTTAATAAGCTTTTCCCCTTTATAAATCCAGCCTTTTTCATAAAGCTTTGTAAATACTGTCAAAACAGCGTTTGAAAGTCCCTCGTCCATAGTAAAGCGTTCTCTGTCCCAATCACAAGAACTTCCAAGCTTTTTAAGCTGATTTAAAATAGTACCGCCATATTCTTTTTTCCATTCCCAAGCTCTTTTAAGAAATCCCTCTCTGCCAATATCCTCTTTTGTCAATCCTTCCTCAGCCATTTTATCAACAATTTTAACCTCAGTTGAAATGCTGGCGTGGTCAGTTCCAGGAACCCATAAAGCGTTAAATCCCTGCATTCTTTTCCATCTAATAAGAATATCCTGCAAAGTTTCGTCAAGAGCGTGTCCCATATGAAGATGCCCCGTAATATTCGGCGGAGGAATAACTATTGTATATGGCTTT
>CAOJPS010000156.1 GCA_948441255.1 uncultured Eubacteriaceae bacterium
TTTTTATTTTATCATATTTTTTCTTCTATGTCCATTGTGCGGTATTGCCCTAAATCAATGTCAATCATAATATAACCTCCTTACATTTTAAAAGTATAGCAGTTTCCATTTACTTAAATCCAGTCTTTTAAAGGGTCTTTTTAATAACCTTTATATTCTGCTTTTTAATAACCATTTAAGGAAACTTTTTGATTTTTTTAAATCGGATATTCAGTTTTAAAATGAGCAAATGTCTCGTTTTAAATAAGATGCTACTTACTTAGTAAGCAATCTGAACAATAGACATTTTTAATCACCTCTTTTCACAGTAAATCTCAATACCGATTACAGCATGAGGATTAACATAGTAACATTATTAGAATATATAACTATAATTGCGGTTTGTACGATATTATCTTGACATATCATTATTTTGATTAGCTTTTAAACAAAATTTTATTTACATTATAATTTCAATTTTTGGCTTTTAGGTTTGCTGTCAGCAAACACTTATAAAATTTTTTAAACCGAAACCAATATCAGTTATCCAAGTATGTTTGCTGCCAGCAAACATTTGTAAATTTTTTTAAACCGAAATAAGTATTAATTATCTAACAGACAGAAATTTATTGTATAGCTTCAGTTTAAAAAATATCTTGTTATGTCAGAGGTAATAAGATATAATTAAATTGTAAAGAGATGAAATGATGTGGGTAAAAAAATAGATGTCAACAAAATAATATCTTATATGGAAACTATATCTGAAATTATAAAAGAAATATCAGGAGAAATAAAAGAAGATTCAACAAAACCAGAAATAGGATATAGACCAATAACAGCTGCTTTAGAGTCAGAAATAGAAGAAACCTCAAGCGTTGGAAGCTTTTTTAGAAAAAATAAAAAATATTTACTATCGCAAAATTTATCGGAACATTTGAATACTCTTTTGAAACAAAAAGGCTTGAAAATAGCTGATGTTGTACGTGGTTCACTTCTTGACAGAGTATATGTTTATCAGATATTTTCAGGAAAGAAAACCCCTTCAAGAGATAAATTAATAGCAATAGCGTTTGGACTTGGTCTTTCCGCTGATGAAACGCAAAAGATGCTTAAATTGTCAGGCAATAAAGAGTTATACGCAAGAGATGAACGAGATGTAATAATTTTATTTGCGTTACAACGAGGAAAAAATATATTTGAAACTAATGATTTGCTGCATAGTTATAATTTTAAAGTTTTAGGAGTTACTAACTTAGATGATTAATATAAATTTGATATAAATTACAGTATTGATGACAACTTATAGATTGATTTGAAAATACAAGCCAACCGTATTTAGGAAAATTCGGATGGAAAACATAGTAATATTAACGCCAAGAGTATATACTATTTGTGCGATTTTCATTCATCACAACTGTAAAAAATCCAATACGATAAAATTGATAAATCCCCATACCAATTAAGGCATGAGGATTATTTTTTAATGTCATAGTGATAGTAGATATTTATAATCAGGTTTAATGTGGAAATTTTTCGGAGTATTATTTTTATCAGATATCTTTTATTTCAAATATATTTTTTCTATATTCAATTAATTTGTCTTTTTTCATTTTTCCAAGTTCTTTTGACAAAGCACTGCGATCCAGATTAAGATATTCCGCAAGCTGTTGACGGTCAAAGGGAAGTATAATTTTATTGCTTCCTTGTGCGGAAATTTGTTCTGAAAAGTAAGAAAGCAGACGACCGCGTATGGTTTTCGGTGATGTATGCAGGCTGCGTTTTGACAATTGTATATTTTTTTGAGCGCACATTATAACAAGGTTCTGTATAAGCCTATTCTGTTTTGGGTGGTGAAAGCAGGAACTTAAAAGTTTTGTCACGTTTATAAAAAGTATTTCGCAGTCTTCATTGGAAACAGCGTTTATCATCATAGGTTCGTTTGGGATACAGGCATAAGCTTCCGCAAATATACTGCCAGTATCCACTATTCCAAGAATGGTTTTACCGCCCCATATATCATTATGTTCAAGTTGTACGCTTCCATAAAGTACAAGACCTATTTCAGTTACTATACTTCCTTCAGCAAAAATTATAGTTCCTTTTTTATAGTTTGCCTTTCTGAAATTTAACTGTTTTGCTATGATTTGGACATCTTCTTCGGTACAGCCACGAAAAAGCGCTGTTTTGGAAATAAAATTAAAATTCATAAAAACCTCTCTTATGTTGTTATAACAACATACTTTTGAAAAATATTATAGTATAATGTGAGTATATGGTCAAGGAAGAATTTTAATTCTATTACTTTGCTTTTGGAAAAAATAAAAAGAATTAAAGGAGATTTTAAATAATGATAAGACGAATAATAAAAATTGATGAAGAAAAATGTAATGGATGTGGTGTGTGTGCTAAAGCTTGTCACGAAGGCGCAATTGAAATGATTGATGGAAAGGCAAAGCTGATGAGGGAAGATTATTGTGATGGTCTGGGTGACTGTTTGCCGGAATGTCCGACTAACGCAATCAGCTTTGAAGAGAGAGAAGCTCTCGAATATAACGAATCCGCTGTTTTAGCCGCTAAAGAAAAAAATAATCATACCAGTTGTCTCGGTATGCAAACGCGTAAAATTGTGCATAATGAAAAAGAAACAGTTAAAGCTGTAGTATCTCACCTTAATCAATGGCCGTGTCAGATAAAGCTTGTCCCTGTAAATGCGCCATATTTCAATGGCGCAAAGCTTCTTATTGCGGCTGATTGTACCGCATATGCTTATGCAAACACTCATAGTGATTATATGAAAGACAGAGTTACGCTGATAGGCTGTCCAAAGCTTGATGATGTTGATTATAGTAAAAAATTGACTGAAATAATAAAAAATAACGATATAAAAAGTGTTACTGTTCTGCGTATGGAGGTTCCGTGCTGCGGAGGTCTTGAAGTAGCGGCAAAAAAAGCGATTCAAAGCAGTGGAAAATTTATTCCGTGGCAAATTGTTACTGTGTCAATTGATGGTAAAATTATTGATAATTAAAGGAGTAAGGGCATATGTACAAGAATATTGAAAAGAACTCTAAAATACAGCTTAAAGAGCAAATTGAGTATCAGACAAATCAGATAGTCAGCAAAACACTGGTTCAGAATGAGCATGTTGGCATAACACTTTTTTCTTTTGATAAGGGTGAAGAAATTTCAACTCATGCGTCAGGTGGTGACGCAATGGTAACTGTGCTTGAGGGTGTTGGAAGATTTACTGTAGGCGAAGAGGTGTTTGTTTTGAATGAGGGAGAAACGCTCGTTATGCCAAAAGGTATTCCGCATTCAGTATATGGTGAAGAAAAATTTAAGATGCAACTTATAGTTTCATTTTAATTTGAGTTTATGTGGAAATATCAGGAGGAATATTTTGACAAAGTAAAAATTTTTGAGTGGGGCGGCAATTAACAAACTGCCGAATGAACTTTTAAATTTGATTTATAAGGTATAATTTTTTGGTCATAGTAATCTTTTTTGAGGTATTGTTTTTATGTTTATTAAAAAATATCTTGGATTACTATGGCTTTTTTGAATTTTATGAGTAATTGTATAATTAGTCGACTAAAGTTTATGATAATTAAAATTGTATTTTCTTAAAAAATATGTAAAAAAGTATTGAAAAAATATGGTGAATTATGTATAATGATATATGAAATTCAAAAGTGAAGGATAATTAAAAGTTATCCATTGCTTTTAATAATAGCATTTTTTATTTGGTTTATACAAACAATATTGCAAATAAGTATATATGAAAGGTTTTGTTATTTTATGTACGATTTTTTTGTTTCACACTCTTCTGTAAACAAAAAGGATATCGTTGATGATCTTGTCAACGTACTTCAAAATATGGGATACATAGTTTGGTATGATAAAAACGAAATTTTAGCTGGGGACAATATATTAGAGGCAGTAAAAAAAGGTTTATCACATTCTTATTGTTTAATTCTTGTTTTAACAAGTGATTTTATGAAAAGTCAATGGACACTTTATGAAACTGGCGAATTTAGTAAAACTTCAAGTAACCGAATTATTCCATTAGTATATAATATTTCTAAAAATGAAATAAATATGTTATTGAATATCATTGGAAATCGAAAATATCTTGATATGAGTGTTTTAACTAAAGAAGAAATGTCTACGAATTTAATCAAGGCGTTAAACCAAACCAAAAAAGAAAACATTGATATACAGACAATTGAAAATTTAGCAGACATTCAAAAGAAATTAGTTACATATGAAATCGTTAATTTTGAAATTATCTCAATAAAACTTAAGGAGTATTTAGATTTTCTTGATAAACATAGTGATTTTTTGACAGCATCAGCACAGAATATTGTTAAAATTGTTTCAATTGATTTGCTTAAACTTGCAAAATGTACAACAGATTCAAATATTGATAATACTACATTGTTTAATCTACTTGAAAAAAATAATATTGGAAATTTAAATGTGCGAGAATATATTAAATTTATATTACAAATAAATGGAGAAAAAAATGTATATAATTATATATCAATTATAAACCGTGCCCTATTAAATATTTTGACATATTATATTAATTTGAAATATCCGACAAATTTTAGTTTTTCGGATATAGAAATAGTTTATCCAGAAGAATTAACTCTCAAGGATTTTGAAGATATGTTAGAAATTGATAAAAGAGTGATGAGAGCAGATCTTATTGCTAATGTTGATACAACATATGGGTGGTTTCAATATAATAAATATACACATATAGGTGTAAGAGATAAAACATCAAAAAAGTTAGTTGGATATTTTGCTGCTTTACCTGTAACAGATGAAACTTATAATCAGATTATTAGTGGTGAATTTGAAGATAAAAACTTTACTCCTGATGATATAGAGCAATATAATTTCTCCAATTTTTATAGAGTATATATTGCTGGTGTTGGAATTGAACCTGAATATCAAAACACAGGTGCATTTATCAAATTATATAATGCATTCATAGATATGATTTTATCACTTGTAAAATACAGAGAAATATATATTTCTGAAATACTTGCAGAAGCCTCAACTAAACAAGGAGAAAAATTCTGCAAAATGATTGGAATGAAAAAGATATCAAATACAAATAATGAAACAGATATATATAAGCTAGTTACAATTCCACCAGAATTTCGGCTTAAAAATCAGAAAGGTAAAGAATTGTATAATTTATGTCAAAAAAGATATGAAGAATATCGGGATTTTTTTGAAAACATATAATTTTATTATTAAGAAATTCCTGTTGTTATATTAATATAATAACAGAAATTTCTATAGGATTATGCAGTATACTCTGTATATGCAATTAGAGGATCCATAATTTTAGAATAAACTTCAGGATTTTCAGATATTGCCTTATTAATGATGTGGATATTTGACTTTATTAAATCAAACATATATTGATTCAATTCACAATATTGCTTGATCCTATCAATAGTAAAATCTTTATGCATACGTCCACAACGACCACCACATAGTTTGATGTATGAGCAATTTTCGCAAATTGTACTGGATAAATTATTATTTGAAAAATGGATACCTGTAAAAATATCGCCAATATAGTGTGAATCAGTTGCTACATTATCACAACAAGCATAACATTTTCCGTTAGTTTGAATATATATCATAGAACTTCCATATCCACAATAAAATTTTGTTGGAACAGGTGACTCTTTTATAATGTTTCGTACAGCACTTATAAATGGAACAAATCTCAAAAAAATACCTTTTTCTAAACATTCAATCCAATATTTGAAAAGCAGTTCAATATCATATTTATATTGTGTTTGATACGAATCTAAATTTTCTAATGATTCGCAATTATCAATTTGCCAATAAACATAGTCTACAAAATTACATATCAGACAGCATTCTGTAAATAAACTTGTTTTGGGCGAGACCGTTATTCGTCCGATAATAGGTATATTTTTAGTGGATTTTATGCAATCAATGGATTTTAGCATTTTGCCAAAATAAGGAGATATATGACCATTAGTAAATATCAATTCATAGTTAAATGATAAAAGTGTTAAATCAAGCTTTTCTAGGATTTCTTGAGGTGCATTTGGAATTAAAAGACCATTTGTATGCATAATATACTTTACTTTGAAAGTATGAGGGGTGTTAAATGCTTCAATTAAGTCACTAATTATATCATAGTTTACAGTTGGTTCGCCACCAAAAAAATATATATCAGCAGTATTATCATTTAATTCTTCTTGAGTCTTTGTGATAAAATGTTTCAATTTTGCAAATGAATATTGTGGCTGCATTGGTACCCCATGTTTTTTTGTATCAAAAAGTACAGAACAATATGTGCATTTCATATTACAATCATTTGTTATATATACATAATATTCCATTTAATTTACCTCCAATTAAACAAAAAAATGCTATTATTAAAAGCAATGGATAACTTTTAATTATCCTTCACTTTTTTTAACTATAGCAAATATTATAACGTGAGTTCGACAGAAAATAAAAAAAGTCCATAAGTTTCTCAAGGTGGTA
>CAOJPS010000157.1 GCA_948441255.1 uncultured Eubacteriaceae bacterium
GACGAATGTACGATAAGTGATAAAGTAATAGAAGAAATAGCCTATGACAAAGGTGCTGACAAGGAAAATACATCTTGTTCAGTATTTTGCAAAAAGGGTGCGGGATTTGTAGTAAATTGGTATGAAGTTGATAATTATGCCCATACACTAAAAAAGTGAAATATTGCTAAAATCTGTATTTATATTATAATAACACCAGTTTACAAATTTTTTAAAAGTACCCAATAAAGGTGGCTTTCACGCTTAAATTTTTTAAGTTCTAAAATGCTATATAAGCGCTGTATATTGGGCATTTTTATAATTTGAATATCAAAAATCTGTAAAGTGGTGATATAATAAAAAAGCAAACGGATTCAAATATCTAATTTGCTTTTTTATTTTGGCTTTTGATACAGCCTCTGCTATAGAAAATGTTTTGTTTGCATTATTTGATAAAAGTTATTGAATACACGTAATTATTTAAAGCCACTTATTATGCAGTTTTTACTTAGTTATATATTACCTGTGATATTTTGTTATTATTAGATATATTTTCAATTTTGGATATTATCTGTTTTTCGTATTCCGCATTTCTTCCAATAAATTTTTTTATAGCATAAATATCACAGATGAGTTCTGTGTATTCTGTAATAGTGTTCATTCTTCCTTCTTTTAAAAGAAAGTTGAACTTTTCTCTGCTATTGGGAATTGTATCAGGTTTAAAATATTCCGCAAATGTTTCAAGAATATCAAGCCCCTTATCATATTTTTTCATACTTACATAAACAGCAGATATTCTTCTTGCAAGACAGTAACCATCATAGCTTTTTAATGTTTTACATTCTTCATAAAGTTTGTAGGCTTTTTGATAATATCCTATTATTATCAGTTTATTTATTTTTGGATTGTCTTGCAGTTTAAAACTTCCATACATTGAATACAAATTCCCCAATAAATGCCTTGTTTTAGAATTTAAATTTTCCTCTATTATGCTTATTCCTTTTTCAATAAATTTTAAAGCATTACTAAAGTCATTCTCATATTTTGTAATAAGGTAAACCGCATTAAACATATAATACAAGCCTTTAAATCTGACGTTGTCGGTCAGATTATTTTTTATGTAATATTTGTATTCGGTAATTACTCTTTTCATAATAGGCAAATCGTTATATTTATCGGCATAGGAAAAGACTTCACCAAGAAAATCCAAAAATAGTTCTGCATCATCAACAGAAATTCTATTTATCATATTTCCGATAAAATCAAACATTTCATTATAATAAAACTTATCCGAAGCATAATTCAGACATTCAAGTCTAAGATTTTTTATAAGATTTTCGCAGGAAGAAACAGAAGGTTTGAATTCCTCAATAACCATATCTCTCATTACTTCATTTATGTAAAGTATTTTGTTTTCGTTTTTGATAAATCCCAACTCAATAAGTGTATTTATATCATTTGCGGTTTCTTCACAAATCCATTTTGCAAACCTTGATAAGTCAACACCATTAACTGATACGAAACAGAAATTTGTCATTATATATTTTTGTTTTTTCGATAAATCAAATAATCTGAAAAGTGTCTGTAAATGATTATAGTAAATTGCCTTTTTTGTTTTACCATCTTTCTTTACTGAAAATTTTTCATCATTATGAGGATTGACATTATTAATATTTAGCTTTTCGAAAAGTTTGTAAGGGGTTATAAGACTGTTCTTTAATAATCTTCCCACAAGTTCAATCGAAAAAGTATGCTTATGCACTTTGTCTATTATTTTAATCATAATATTTTTATTCTTGTCTGTTACTTTGTAGAAATAATCAATAATGCTTAACAGCATTTCTGTATTATCCATTTCCTCAAGTCTTATTTTTTCAAAATCAGAAAATTCACTTCTTGATGTAAAAACAATTTTATAATCATTATTTATAAAATCGTCAAACAACGGCTCATTCTCTATTATAGTATCAAAATTATCAACAACAATCAAAGTATCATCTTTTAAGGTTTTCAAAAAATTGAAATGTTTACAGAATCTTATATCGGTATTATCATCTTCGCTGTCGTTCAAAAATATCATATTAGCAATTACATTTTTCAGACTTCCTGAATACCTCAAATACAAAATGTTGGTGTAATCATTTTTATACTTATGAATATAGTTTCTTACAAATTCACTTTTTCCAATTCCACCAATTCCATCAACAAATACACAGTTATTTTCTTTTAGCAGAGTATTTAATTTTTCTGTTTCTTCTTCCCTGCCAATAAAATATTTGCAGGGTTTATTTGCCGTACAGCCTGTTATAACTTCGCTGATATTTGCTGATTTTGCTTTAACAGGAACAACATTTCTTCCCATTGAAAATATTAAAACTTCAGAAATAAAAACTGCTAAACTGTCCATATCCTCTTCATAATAATTAAGCAGTTTATTTTTTGTCGGTTCGCTTATTGTAACATCTTCTTTTACAAGATTATAAATTTCCTTTGCGGTATTATAAAAGTCAACAGTAACTTTGAAATAACTATTCTTTATGTCATTATAAAGTTTTGTAATATCGCTTACGTAAAATTTCCCTATGTCAGTATCTATATTTCTGCTTCCGTTAAACCATCTGCTTACAGCCGAATCATCATAGTAAAAATACTTTTCGTTTGAATAAGTTCTGAAAATATCCGTCATTATAAAATCTCTTTTTCTTCCCGCTCTGTAAAATGATTTCAGTCCTTCATACATTACAGAAATAATTTTTGCAAATCCGCAGTAACTCATTTTTCATATCACCTTATTAAAAAAATGGAACAAATAATTGGCAAATCTATGGCAACAATCATTAAAAAATGTGATTTATACTTTTATTATACCGCAAGACAGCCAATATTTATAAATTTATTTATATGTAATAGTTTACCATAATCATATATGTTTTTACAATATGGTATCAACTCTTTTTTTTAAATCTCAAAATTTGTAATTAGTGAAAAAACTAATATGCAAGCATAGCAAAGTGCCGTCCACTTTCGGATTTTTGAAAAACTGAAATTTCAGTTTTTAGCAATCACTAAATGGTGGCTACCTTTGCATTATGGTTAAGGCAGAACCACAAAAAGTGCGGTCGGCGGAGCCGACTTTTGCGAAGCAAAAGTTCTGACCTTGCCTTAAAATCTATTTGGGGAAAATTCCCCAAGCCCCTATGACGAGATTTGAAAAATAAACATAGCAAAAATACGGAAATTAAAAAAGGAGTGTTTTTATGGACAAACATTTAAGAAACAAAAAGATAACTTTAAGACTTACGGAGGAGGAAAAAATTTATATCGATAAAAAGAAAGAGATGACAATTTATGAACATTACAATGATTTCATTCTTGCGGCTGTTACTCATTGCAATATCTTCACAGTTGATACTAAACCTATGCTGGAAGCTGCAAGTCAGATTTCTAAAATAGGAACAAACATAAATCAGATTGCGAAGGCTGTAAATATTTCGGGAAATCTATACAAAAATGATGTAGAAGATTTGCGGATAAAAATAAAAGAAATTGAGAAAATCATTCACGACATTATTAGCATATCTGAAAAAGGCAGGGACGGTGATTTTAATAATGGCATATTTGAAAATACGCTGCCTAAAAAGTGCGGGACATCTGGGAGAGGCAATAAACTACATAACGAATTTTGACAAGACAGAACAAGGAACTCTTATATCTTCATATATGTGCAGCAGTGATTGGGTGTATGCGAAAAAAGATTTTCTTGATGTATGGTCGCTTGCTATGAATCGTGGAAACAATTACGCATTTCATATAATTCAATCTTTTTCGCCCTATGATGACGTTACTCCGCAGCAGGCGTTGGAAATCGGAAAGGAATTTATGAAACGGGCAATTCCAAATTACCAGTATGTCATAAGTACACATTCTGACAGAAGACATATTCACAATCATATTATTTTTAACTCTGTTGATTTGATAAAACACAGAAAGTATCACAGCAACAAAGATACACTTGAAAACTTACGGAAAATAAGCGATATGATTTGTGAAGAACATAGTTTGTCAGTTATCACACCAACAAAACTTCCGCAAAGAATTATTTTGCGTGGTGATATTGACAACGCAGTAAAACAATCAAATTGCTATGAGGATTTTTTAAAAATTATGCAGTCTTATGGCTATGAAGTTAAAATCGGAAAATATCTGTATTTTAGAAAACAGGGAAATAAAAATTTTATAAATACACAAACACTTGGAACCGCTTACATTGAAAAAAATATAATTTCAAAAATTTATGGTACAGACGATATTCAAAATCATAATATTACACCGCATCTTAATCATATTATTAAACGTTCTTATCGGAAATTACTCAAAAATTCCATAGATTATGCGCTTAAAAAATCTTCTGATTTTGAGGACTTTTTAAAGAAAATGAGTGAACAAGATTATGAAATTAAATGCGGCAAACATCTTGCGTTTCGGCATAATACGGGAAAAAGATTTATAAGGGTTGAGAGTTTGGGAGATTTGTACAGCGAATATATGCTCCGTTTGTACTTTAAGAACAATGAGGAATATGAAAAAATAAAAAATGAAATTCAGCCTGTTATAAATAAATATGCGGAACAGGAAAAGGAATTTCACAGCAGATATATAAATTCCCTTAATGTCAATATTGGAATAAAAATGCTTAACTATCTTAAAGAAAATAAAATCAGCAGTTATGCTGAATTGCTTGAAAAAATTGATAATGCGTCAGACAGGGAGAAAAAATCTTTAAGAGAAAAAGAAAAAACGGAAAATTCAATAAAGGCAATTACGGAGGGTTTGAATGCTTTAAAAATTTATCATAGGTATAAAGCTGTTTACGATAAATATAACTCTTTGTCTGATGAAAATTTTGAAAAAACATTTTTCGGTCTTAACAGCCGAGTTGAACTTGAAAAATTTAATAACGCATTAGCAATAGTAAATAGTTTTCGTAAATATGATAATTCAATTCCAACTATTGATGAATTAGAGAAAACCATAGAAAAGAAAAAAGAGCAGATTAATTTTTACGAAAAAAATATTTTAAGGTCAAGAGCAGATTTAAAAAATTTTGAAACTATAAAATTAAACTTATTAAGTATAGACAATTTATTTACGGAAAAATCGCAGAAACAAGAGGAAAGAACACAAAAAACACAAAAATACAGAAAATATAATGACGTTTCACTTTAACAGGAGAAAAAATTATGAAAAAAGCTTGTAAAATACTTACTGAAAAAGAGTACGAATACATAAAAAATTGTATTCAAAATATCGCTGTTAATGTTGAGGAATATAGATTTATCCTTAGCGAGCAAATGAACCTTATCAGCGATATAAACACTGTACTTTTAATGCAACACAAGGCACAAGAAAATCTTATCGCCCAAAATGATAAAATCACAAAAAAATGTATTTCTTTAACAGAGCGGCTTGCGGAGAAAAACATAACTATCGACAATCTTATGAAACAGATTGAAGAAATGAAGTTGGCAAGCCGTTCTGGAAAGGAGTGGGAAAAATGGTAAACAGGACAAAAGAAAAACAAATTTCAATACGATTGTCAGAAGAAGAACTTGGAAAACTAAAAGCCAATATTGAAATTTCGGGACTTAATCAGAGGGATTATATTGCTGGCTGTATTATTAATGACAGCAAAAATATTTTTCTTGAAAAGGATATTTACAGGGCAAACGCAAGAATTAAAGAATTGGAATACTCACTTCAAGAGGTTTGTAAAAGCAATAATACAAAATACGAAAATTTGAAAAATGAGTATGATGTGTTAAAGGAAACAGCGCTTAATATCCAAAATCAAGTTAAAGAATATAAGGTAAAGTTTGAAGAAAAAGAACAAAAATATGACAAGATGTTTAATGTCGCCGTAAAATTAAAAACAAAACTGAAAAAGGAAATTGAGGATAAAAATAAGGGTATTGAATATTCAGAACAAGCCTTAAAAATTCTTATAATCAATATTTTTATCTTCCTTTTATATGTTGTTATTATATCAGTAATTGCGATTATAAGACATTTTGATATATTTGCGTTTGCGTATATCCCTGTACCTATATTTTTTGTTTGGAATATCATTGTAATTTACAGAATTATAAAGTATTTTTCTGATGAAGAATGACAAGAAAAGTTGGTGATTATATGAAAAAGAGAAGTACACAAGATAAATCAGAGCTTGTGAATATTGAAAATATAGTGATTGATGAAAATAAAAGCCGAAAAGAACGTATAATAGAGTTTTACAGGCAAATAAAAAATCCTTATCGATTTTTATGCGGTGATGTAATTGTAAATGTTATATTTACAAAAAACGGAAAAAATTTTGAGGATACATTAAAAGATTTTTTTAAGGCAGAGATATAGCAAAAAATATAATAACAAACTTTTTTGACAAAAGAAAAAATATATTGACAAATTCAGACCGTAATGCTATTATAAAGTCAGACTAAGCAGAAACACTCTTTGATGTATTACGGTTTGCCTGTTAATATAT
>CAOJPS010000158.1 GCA_948441255.1 uncultured Eubacteriaceae bacterium
TGTACTGAAAAATATCATCTCAAACCTGTTTTATTGAATTATGCGGTATTGCCTTTATTATAATTAATAGGATTTGAAATTTATAAAAAAGTATACAAGAACTTTTGAGCCTTTAAAAAAGTTTGTGTTTCCCTGAGTATAAGCGCAGTATTACAAGGTTCTGATGAAAAAGTTTTGCCGCTCTGCGCAAAAGATTTATCTAAAATTGTTGAATACACATAATTATTTAAAGTCCCATAACTAACATAACTCTCTTTAATTAAAATCGGGTATACCGTATTTTTCCTTTATAAGCTTTTCAATAACAGCTATACAACCATCAACTCCAAGATTTGTACTGTCTATCAACATATCGTTATAAGCCTTTGAACCCCATTTTTCACTTGTATAATAATTATAATAGCTTGCTCTTTTTTTGTCAATTTTTGTTATGTAATCTTTAGCTTTATCTTCTTTCAGGTTTTCGAGTTTCATAATATGTTCTGTTCTTTTTTCCAAATCAGCATAAACAAATACGTTTACACATTTTTCTTTACGAAGAATATAATTTGAACATCTTCCCACTATCACACAGGAATTTTCAGCAAATTTTTTAATTATATCATTTTGTACAAGATATAATCTATCACTCATTGAAACTGTTCCAGCAGCAGAAATTTTATCTCCATAAGAATATACGCTCATAGCAAGAGAATATAAAAAACTGTTTGTCTGCTGTTTATCTACAGCACGGAAAAGTTCTTGATTTACCCCTGATTTTTTAGCTTCATTTTCTATTGATAAACGGTCGTAAAAATTTATTCCAAGTTTTTCAGCAAGTTTTTTTCCTATTGAATGTCCCTGACTTCCACACTCCCTGCAAATATTTACAATTATTTTACTGTCCATAACTATGCACCCCTTTATGTAAAATTCACAAAAATTATTTTATTATTTAAAGTATTTTTATAATAAAAGTAATCATTTATAATTATATTATACAACAATATTAACAAATTTACAACTTTTTTTTGAATAATATAAAAATATTAAGATAAAATATTATTATCTGTATAATGGTATTGCCTATAGCGATAGGACAGAAATACTTATATATTATGTTAGCAAAGAGCGTATATATTTGTATAGTGAAAGAACTTGAATAACGGTAAAAAAAATATTTTACGTCCGCTTGCGGCAAAAGTCGGTAAGCGAATTGTGAAGCACTTTGCAGACTTTTGAGTAAAATAAATTTTTTTACTTCTTTTTAAATTCTTTCACTATAATTAAATTTGTACAATATTTAGTTTAAGGGGATTGATTTATGGAAAAAAACAAAAAAGTTAAAAAAGAAAAACCATTAACTGCTGATGATATTTTGAAATATGAAATCGCTCAAGAATTGGGTCTGTCGGATAAAATAAAAGAGGGAGGTTGGAAGTCACTTACATCAAAGGAAAGCGGAAGAATAGGAGGGATTATGGCTAAAAGAAAGAAAAAAGAAAATTAGCTGATGTTTTATATAAGTTTTATTTTTATAATTACAAATACATTTATACTGATAATTTCCGCATAAATCAAAGTAAAAAGCAATTTAATATATTTTTTCATAATATTACTAAAGTTTTTAACGTTTTATGACGATATAAATAATGCTATGGATAGCACAGGGTTTTAATGGATTAAATATCCCTTAAATATCTCTGTGTTTTTTTGTGTGTCCATAAGTATTATATGCTCCTGGACGTTTTTATGAGGGGGCGTGGTTATGAATGACAGATTAGCCACGGAAAGGAGTTTTGATAATAATAAAAATAGTAAATAAACAATGTTTCAAGTTTTCTGTATCAGCAAAAAAGAAAATAAGTTTGGTATCATTAAATATGTATTTAAACAGTCAGCTATAATATATTTATGTGATTATGAATAATCTGTTTTAATTTAACAGAACAGAAATGAGGGATATAATGATAAACAATATTCTTGCTGATAGAAATTATACAAATAATGTTAATATTTATCAGGGAAAAAATATTTACAGTGATAAACAAAAAACAAGTGAAAGCGGTAATATTAATGATTATTTTGAATTGAGCAATTCCGCAAAAACAGAATCTCCTAATAATTATCTTATGAAATTTATGCACACAATAAAAGCATCTATGAATACAGATGAAAGAGTTGAAAGTGTGTCTTATAAATATAAGGAATTTTATGATGATATTATTGATAACAATAATTTATCCGAGAATGATAAAAATGAAAAAATCCAAGGATTAAATTATATATTTGAACATGTATTGGAATCAATAATATCTCAGGATGTTTTTGTCGCTAAGAGTAATGAGATTCACGATTTTCTGATAGCTGATTTAAATAAATATATAATTGTTAACCCTGATAAAGAAAAACATAACAATATTTTAAAAAATCATAAAACAGTTACAAATTATCTCAATAACATAGAAAAGATTCTTAAAGATTATTCGCATATATTTTATGAATCTTTTATAAGTGATATAAAAAATAATTCAGTTGATGAATCATTTCAAAATAGTCTTAAAAAGATGAAGTATTATGACCATACATCAATGAGTTATGATGACGCGAAAATTAAAGCGGAAGAACTTTCCGAAACAAAAACAGAACTATATAAACATATTGGCTGTAATACTACAGAAGACTTATCAAAAGATTCTATTGAGGAAGAAAAAAGTCTTTCTCAACAAATCGCTGATTATATTGCTGATACTGTTAAAAAATTTAAAAATGGAGAAAATGAAAAATCAATTCCTATCGGAAGCTGTTCTTTTACCGAAAAAGAATGGGAAGCTTTTCTTAAAAAGTTTGATATTCTTGAAGCCGCCCTCAAACAGGCTGCTAAAGAAGAATTGGAAAGACGTCTTAAAAATAAAGAATATCAGGAAAATCTGAAAAAAGGAGAACTTTTTTGGGATATTACAAAAAATTTATTTCAGAAGACAATTTCAGAAAATTTGGCTATTATTTCAGGTAACACGGAAAATAATATCGCTGAAGAAATAATTGATACATTTTTAACAGCCCAATATTCATTAAGTTCTTTTTCTTCAGCGGAAACAGGAAAAAATAATATTTCATACATTACGCTCTATACAAGAGAAGGTATTTTTTGCAGACAGGCAGGGCAGTCCTCAGATTATATGTGGAATATAAAATTTACGACAAATGTTCAGTATGATAAAGCTATGGAATTTTTAAGTAAATTTAATTCTGATGATAATTTAAAATTTGCTTCCAGTAAGGTTTTTTGGAATGATTTTATTAACGATAGCATTGATGAAGATAAATTTTTTCAGTTTTTTGAGAATATGAAAGATAACGTTGAAAATTTGGATAACAATCAATGGGGCAAATATTTTATTTATCAAAGTGAAAATATTTATTCTTTTAATGATACAGAGAAAAAACAAATTGATTTAGCAGACGAAAAAATCAAAAGAGGCATACTCATATAACCTATTTATGTGATTAATAAGTTATTTGTTGAATAGAAAGGAGAATATAATGATAAATAATATTTCAAATAGTTTTGTAAGTAAAAATAATTACTGTCAGTCAAAAAATTATGACAATAGTTATTTTAAAAGCAAGTCTAAAGAATTCACTGAAGCCAGCTTTACGGAAGATGTTAAAAATAATATTGATGAAAATTCGGATAACATTTCAAAAGTAAATAGAGATGAGGGAATTACTTTCTTTGGCTTTAATGGCGACACTGATTTTGCGCGTATTTATAGGGCAGAAAATTATTCATCTGATAATCCTGTTTATGTTATAGAAGGCAGCGCGAACGGAAAAAAATATACAACATATATGAATGTAAATGATGTCGACCCAAGAAACGCCTCATTAGTGGAAATGGGAATATTACATACTCATTTATGCCTTACCGGTGAAATTCCTAAAGGTTTTGACTCTTTTAACTGTGGTTATTATAAAAAAGTATCAATGTATGATAAAAAAGACTACTTATCATATATGAAATGGCTTACAGACTGTCAGCTTTCAAGCAATAATATGATTATGTATTCAATACTAAATACTCAATATAAAGCCTATTCAAAGTACTGCTGATTTTACAGATTCAAATTTTGTTTTGTTGTTGTATTTTTGCTGATATTAATTAAATAATTTTTTTATGAGGTTGCTATATTAAGGCAATACCGCACAATTATAATTTTACAGCTTTGGCTGATATTTTCCATTACTGCGTCAAAGTCTCTTAACATAGGCTCCGGCTATGTTTGTGAGCCTTTTCATTGTACTGAAAAATATCATCTCAAATCTATTTTATTGAATTATGCGGTATTGCCTTAAATAAATTTTTTGTTTATTACGGTAATCTCTTTTTTGTTAAAAATTATAGAAGGATTTTATTGTATGAAAAATATTGATGAATAAATACAAAAAACATAAAAACAAGCCGAATTCACGTTATTATATAAAAAATTGAAAAACTATTGACATAATTATTAAACTTTGATATATTAAAAAATATTTATTGAAATTGCTTTGCTGATATGCTAAATATGATAAACTTGCATAATAAAGTATCTTGTTATGTGAGTTGAATTTAAAAAGATGACTATTTTGGTGATAATCGTAGTGACCATACAATAATTATGCTTAAATATTTATAATTCAGAAAATTTATATTCTATACAATAGATTAATTTTAGCCTTGTCAATCTGCTAGGATATTTCATTGATGAGTTTGTTTGTGTGTTTTAATTCCAAGGAATTTTGCTGGTATTTATGGAAGCTATAAATGGTTAACTAATCTATAGTAACTTATATATTGTAGTATAAGTACTGAATTATAGTTTTAAAAACTTATAACTATACTATAACAATAATAATACGAGGAGGAGTCTTTTTATGACCAAAAAAGAAAATATTAATGAAACGTTATCATTTAAAAGTCTTAGTAAAAAGATTATTTCTAAGCTTGTTATAATAGTAGCGATAATGTTTTTATTAATAGTGACAATATCAGGTTTTATTTCAATGAATTCATTAGTAGATATTACAAGCGGTAAGTTGACGTCAGTTGCTTATGAAAACGCATTTTTAATTAAAAATAATATTGAAAGTGCGTGTAGTCATGCGGTGGGGTTTGCCAATTCATTAAAAAATATTTCCGCGCTTCCTCCAGAAGAACAAAGAGATGCTATTGACAATGCTTTAGCGGGAGTTTTGCAGGGAGATAAAAATTTTACTACTGTTTTTGCGTATTTTGAACAAAATGCTATTGCTGACGCTAATGGTCAACCTTATAGTGTACATAATAGAGATATTGCGTATGAAGCAATTGCTTATTATGATGAAAGTGGAACAAATGTTACTTTTGAAAAGCATGAGGATGCTTTTGATAACTTTGAAAAAGAATATTATATGGAAATAAAATCTACTGGAAAGCCTTATATAATGGAGCCTTATATATATAATCTCCAAGGAAATGATATTATGATGATAAGTGTTATTGCTCCAGTTTATGACGCGGAAGGTAAATTTTTTGGTGTTGCCGGATGTGATGTGGCTCTGGCTGATATGCAGACTCAACAGTATGCAGCTACAGGATATGATTCTACACATATGGTAGCTCTTGCGGAAGACGGAACTGTTCTTTTTGATTCATATGATTCATCATGTGTGGGAAAGCTTGCGTCTGAAACAGGTTATGAAAATATTATTATATGTGCTGATAAACTTAAATCAATGCAAGATAGTAATGCATACATAAATAGTCTTTCTGTTATTGATGAGGATGCTGTAAACTTTGCAACAATGAAAAGCGGCATTTCTGTTACAGTTCCTTTAAAAATGGATACAGGCAATTATTGGATTCTTTATATCGCTATTGACAAAATGGAATTTAATGAGGCAATTATTTTTAATACTATTAAACTGATGCTGATTGTAGTATTATTTGGAATTTCATTGTTATATGTTATTTATCATATTATAAAAAAATCCCTGCTTCCTATTAAGGATATTATGAATGGCGCTTCTCAACTAGAAAGAGGAAACCTTAAAATTGATATTGATGTGAATACAAATGATGAATTGGGACGTTTGGCAATAGGAATAAATCATATTAGCGCAACAATTGACAATTATGTAAATGATATTTCTCATCTACTTTCTGAAATGTCAGAAAATAATATGGATATTGTTATTAATCAAAAATATATTGGTGATTTTGTACCAATCCAAACTTCTATTGAAAAAATAGTTAAGTCATTAAATGATACTCTTTATCAGATTATTATTTCCGCAAATGATGTAGCTTCTGGTGCGGCAAGTGTATCTTCGGGAGCTCAGGTGCTTTCTAAAGGAGCTACCGAGCAGGCTTCGGCTATTGATGAACTGGCTGCGTCTTTAAAAAGCTTATCTGATGATGTTGCAACAAATGCCGCTGACGCTCAAATAATGGATTTGACTTTTGCTGAGGTAAGTAAAAATATAGCTA
>CAOJPS010000159.1 GCA_948441255.1 uncultured Eubacteriaceae bacterium
GCACTTCTTTGCGGCACTACTTAAAAGAAAGAAGCAAAGAACTTTTATGCGAAACGTTTGTTTCGCTGTTTTAAAAATCGCGGCGGCGGCTTTGCCGCGATTTTTTTTAGCAAAGCGGCAGCTTTGCGTTTTAAAGTTTAGGGTCAAGCCCTTTTTAAAGGGCTTGCAGGGTGTGGGACTTAAGTCCCACGGTTTTGTTTTTAATTTTTAATTAGAGGAGGGTTGCTTTATGATAGTGAAGGATTCTTCGGAAGTAATAAAAGAATGCTTTGAGACAATTTGTGTGAATAAAACTTTAGACGATGAAACTGTTGTTTTGGAGAAAAAAACGGAAAATGAGAAAATTGACAGAGAAAAGAAAAAAGCTGTTTCTGACGCTGTAAATATATCGGAAGAGGCTAAAAGGCTGTTTTTGGAACAGCTTGAGAATTCTAAAAAAGAAAATCCTTATGAAGACCTTATAAAGCTTATTGAAATCGCTAATAGAATAGCTAAAGGTGATACTGTTCCTCCGTCAGATGAAAAAAAACTTTTGGAAGCTGAACCTGATATGTATCTTTCCGCAAAAACAGCGGCAGCTTTGAATGCTAATAAAAAACGTAAAAAACATAAGGCTTTATTTGAAGACGAGGATGAAAACTCTATGAAAGAACAAATCCACGCGCTTAAAATGGAGGCTGAAATGAGTGTTGACAGTGTTGACAGTGTTGACACTGAAGCGGCGGAAATGCCTGAAGCAGGCGAGGGGAGCGGCTTAGATGAGTGATAACTGTGGTTTTGAGGAGTCTGTGCCTGAAAAACAAGGGATTCCATCAATATGTTTGTATAATTTTATTAAGGAACTTGAGGAGAATGGGATTAATATTCATTCTCTTCTTATGTTTAGAAATAATAAAATGATTTTTGAGGGATATTATAAACCTTTTGAGAGAGAAACTCTGCATAGAATGTTTTCTGTTACTAAAAGTTTTGTTTCGGCGGGTATAGGTATTTTGATGGGAAAAGGCGAGATTGATATTTTACGGTCTGTTATTGATTATTTTCCGGAATATGACTTGAGAGAAGTTCACCCTCTTGTTAGAAAGGCTGCTGTTAAAGACCTTTTGTCTATGCGTTCTCCTCACGATAAATCCGCTTTTAAACAGATTGATGATGATGATTATGTTAAATCATTTTTTTGCCTTGAGCCTGTAAAAGTTCCTGGTACGGCTTTTTCTTATGATACTTCAGCAAGCCATACCCTTTGTGCTTTGGTGGAAAAAATTTCCGGAAAAAGCCTTATTGATTTTTTGAGAGATGAGTTTTTGGATGAAATAGGTTTTTCAAAAAAGGCATATTGTCTTAAAGACCCTTTGGGAAGAACGCTTGGAGGGTCCGGACTTATGGCCAGACCTTTGGATATCGCGCTTTTCGCTCACGTGTTTTTGAACGGCGGAAAACTTTGGAATGGGAATCGCAGACAAGTTATTGACCGTGATTTTGTAAACGCCGCTGTTTCAAAACAGTCGGATACATTTGTTAAGGGCACTTGCAGGGAGGAAAGGCAGGGATATGGCTTTCAGTTTTGGCGGACTTCTAAAAATGGCTATATGTGCTATGGTATAGGTGGTCAGTTTGCTTTTGTTTTGCCGGATTTTAATTTTGTTATGGTTATTTCCGCTGATACTTTAGAAATGAAAGATTCTACTGATAGAATTTTTGAGAGTTTTTTTAGATGTATATATCCTTATTTTTCTGATATATGTATTGCTGTTGATAAAAAAGCTGAAAAATTGCTCGCCGAAGCTAAAGAATCTCTTGAAGTTAAGTATATTGATTTTGGGGACAGTGATTTCAGCGGTGAAAATATCGTTGGAAAGGTTTTTGATGTGACTGAAAACAAATTCGGCATAAGAGATTTGAAAGTATATTCTGATGGAAAAGAAGGAAAGATTTTATTTAAAAGTTTTAAAGGTGATTTTGAACTTTGTTTTGGCTTTAATAAAAATATTGGCGGGAAGTTTCCTTATTATGGATATGAGTATATCGCTTCCGGAGGGTTTGTTTCAGAAAATATTATTATTGTTAAATGTCATATTATTGATGAGGAAATTGGGACAGTTTATTTTCATATAGAAGTGAATGAGCGAAATGAAGGTGTTTTGCTTACGAAAACTAATGTTGGTATGGGGTTTGAGGAATTTAAGGAAGTTTATATTATAGTGAAAGAACTTGAATAACGGTAAAATAAATTTTTTTACTTCTTTTTAAGTGATTTGACTAATAGTGAAAGGATTTGAATAAAGGTAAAAAAATATTTTACGTCCGCTTGCGGCAAAAGGCGGTAAGCGAATTGAGAAACACTTCGCAGACTTTTGAGTAAAATAAATTTTTTTACTTCTTTTTAAGTTCTTTCACTATAAAAGCGGATTGAATGAAAAAAGCCGTGAACAATGGTTCACGGCTTTTTTTTACGTAATAAAACTTTTCGGCTTTGAATATAATCAATATTATTGTTAGAACAGGGATTGATTTTTTTTATGATAATTCACACTGTTTCAAAGGGCGACACTGTCGCGTCAATCGCCAGAATGTATGGAGTTTCTCCTTTGCTTTTGGCCCAAAACAACGATATTGAACCAAATGGACTTGTTGAGGGGGAAAGTCTTGTTGTGCTGATTCCTGAGGTGACGCATACCGTCCAGACGGGAGAAACACTTTATTCTATCGCTAATGAATATGGAATTACCGCTGTAAATTTGTTGCAGAACAATCCTATTATAGCTGAAAATGGATTGATTTATCCTGGTCAGACTTTGGTTATTGAATATGAGGGAGAAAAAAGGGGTACTCTTGCTGTCAACGGATATGCTTATCCTTATATTAACAAAAGTGTTCTTATTAGGACTTTGCCTTATTTGAGCTTTTTGACTATTTTTACTTATGGTTTTACACCGGAGGGTGAACTTGTGGGAATTGATGATGACTGGCTTATAAGAGTGGCACTTGATTATGGGGTCGCTCCTGTTATGCTCCTTTCTACACTTTCTCCAAGAGGTACTTTCTCCAATGAACTGGCTAATCAGATTTTGAATGATGAGGCGGCTCAGGAGGTTTTGATTGAGAATATTCTTGATAATATGCGTAAAAAAGGCTATAAAGCTTTAGATGTGGATTTTGAATATGTTTTTCCGGAGGACAGGCAAAATTATATCAACTTTGTTCAAAAATTAAGCGAACGTCTTAACCCGGAGGGGTTCTTTGTTATGACCGCCCTCGCGCCGAAAACTTCCTCTGAGCAGGCGGGTTTGCTGTATGAGGCACACGATTACGCTGGTCTTGGCAGTGTTTCTAATGCCGTGCTTATTATGACTTATGAATGGGGATATACTTATGGTCCGCCTATGGCTGTGGCGCCTATAAACAATGTTAGACGGGTTGTGAAGTATGCTGTTACTCAAATTCCAAATGATAAGATATTTATGGGGATTCCTTTTTATGGGTATGACTGGACTTTGCCTTTTGTTCAAGGCTCTAAGGCAAGGTCTTTGGGAAGTGTTCAGGCTGTTAATATCGCCAGAAGAACAGGAGCTGTTATTCAGTTTGATGAGGAAGCTATGACACCGTTTTTTAATTATACTGACCTTAATACGGGCCGTGAACACGTGGTATGGTTTGAGGACGCCAGAAGTATTGAGGCTAAACTTGACTTGATAAGTGAGTTTGATTTGATTGGCACAGGAATATGGAACGTTATGAGATATTTTCCTCAGGGGCTTCTTGTCATAAATAGTTTATTTAATATTTATAAGGCTATATAAAAAATTCCTTTAGAAATATACAATAGACTTCTTTCGAAATTTTATATCTATACTAGTATCGACCCAGGAAAATATTTTCTTATTGAACTAATGTAATTTTATAGTTTCGAAAGAAGTCTAATAAATGATACTTTATGATACTTTATGGTACTTTATGTGATTTTATGTTACTGACATATGTGATATTATTTATTTATGAAAGCGGTTATAGTAATTAAACTTTAAGTGTAATTACTATAGTAACGTGAGTTCGACAAAAATTTTCGGTGAAATCCAGCGAAACGTAGTTTCGCACAAAAGTTTTTGTCAAACTTTTTTCAAAAAGTTTGTGGAGTTTGAGGTGAAACCTCAAGATTTTTAATGCTTTAAGAGCATTTTTGGAGGGATTTTTTTATGGGAAAATTAATTTGTGTGGATGCCGGTCACGGGGGAACTGACTCGGGCGCCGTCGGTAATGGTATTAAAGAAAAGGATATTGTGCTCAGAACAGCTTTGAAAGTTGGCGAAATGCTTAAAAAACAAGGGTTTGACGTTATTTTTACGAGAGCTGCTGACAATTATGTGAATTTGGGGGAAAGATGCAGAATTGCTAATTTTAACTCGGCTGATTTGTTTGTCAGTATTCATATTAATTCCGCAGGGAATGCCCAAGCCAGAGGAACTGAAACTTTATGCTACAGCAGAAATCGTTTCGCTGAAATTGTTCAGAAAAATCTTATCGGCATTCTTAAAACTAAAGACAGAGGTATTAAGGAAAGAAAAGATTTGGCTGTTTTGAACGGTACCAAAATGACTGCCATACTTGCGGAACTTGCTTTTATAAGCAATTATGACGACGCTTCTCTTTTGAAAAAAGATTTGTTTTTGGACGATTCCGCAAAAGCTTTGGTTAAAAGCGTATGTGAGTATTTGGGCGTTGATTTTAAGGATGGTGAGAAGACAGAGGAGGTTTTGGAAATGAAAAAGAAAATTGAAGTTGTTATAAATGGTAAAAAGGATAGTATTGACGGATATTTTGCTGACGGTAAAAATTTGTTTACCGCTGACTTTTTGAGAAAGCTTGGTTTTGATGTGGGGTTTGACAAGAATACAAAGACTGTTAGTGTTGACAATACTGATTTAAAGAACATTAAAGTTATTGTGAACGGTGAGGAAAAAGAGGTTCCGTCTGTATTTAGGAATGATTTTAATTATATACGGCTTAGAGATTTGGAAGAATTGGGCTTGATTGATTTGGATTATAAAGATGGTGTTGTTTATATAAACTCAATAAAATAAGAATTATAGTCAATCAATTTAAGGAAATGCCAATAAATTTAAAAAATTATTTTTAATATCCTTTGTACTGTGTTTCCTTAAGGAAAGAGGAGGCTGTTTTTAGCCTCCTCTGCTCAATTAATTATTTTAATGTAACTTTAGCGCCGACTTCTTCAAGTTTAGCTTTGCAGTTTTCAGCGTCGTCTTTGGCAACATTTTCTTTAACGATTTTTGGCGCCCCGTCAACTATTTCTTTAGCTTCTTTAAGTCCAAGGCCTGTCAATTCTCTTACAACCTTGATAACTTTGATTTTTTCAGAACCTACTTCTGTAAGTTCAACGTTAAATTCTGTTTTTTCCTCGGCTGCTTCTCCGCCTGCCGCTCCGCCTGCCGCTACTACCATACCGGCTGCTGCTGATACTCCAAATTCTTCTTCAGCGGCTTTAACCAAATCGTTAAGTTCTAAAACAGAAAGTTCTTTAACTGCCGCAATGATTTCATCAATAGATAATTTTGCCATATTAATATCCTCCGTATTATAAATTTTTATTATATTAGATTTACGATTATGCTGTTATGCTTCTTCGCTTTGTTTTTCCGCAACAGCTTTGATAACCCGAGCGAAAGAACCCATTGGAGATTTGAAGCTTCCAAGAAGTTTTGAAAGAAGTACTTCTCTTGATGGAATGTCCGCTACAGCTTCCATACCTTTTGTATCGTAGCAAGTTCCTTCTATAACTCCAGCTTTGAATTCAAGCGCTTTCGCTTCCTTTTTAAATTTGCTTAAAATTCCTGCCGCCGCTGTTGGGTCTTCATAGCAAATCGCTAATGCGCTTGGGCCTTTGAAGTATTCTTTGAGTCCTTCGAACTGTGTTCCCTCAACGGCGAAGTTCATCATTGTGTTTTTGTAAACTTTATAATCAACACCAGCTTCTCTTAAAGCTTTTCTAAGTCTTGTGTCTTCCTCAACGGTGAGTCCTCTCGCGTCTACCAAAACGGCTGAAGTGGCTTTTTCAAGCTTTTCTTTGATTGCGTTTACAATAACCTGCTTTTGTTCAATCTTTGCCATTATCGCACCTCCTGTATTATTTTTAACGCCGTAATACATATTCTATAAAAAAACCTCTTTTTGACATACGCCGAAAAGAGGTGAAAATACGATGATTATCCTCGGCAGGCGACTTTATTGTCTTTATGTGAAACACACCTGCTGTCTACGGCACTTTATACAGTATACAATTTATATTTAAATTTGTCAAGGTATTTTTTGAGATTTTCACGTTTGTTTCATAAATTTTTTTGCTGTAAGAATATACTTTGTGGTGATTTAAAAATAATACGATTGAAGTTGATTCTGCTGATAATTTTGATTTTTTTTCCGGCAAAATGTAGTTTTGCCTTATAAAATTTAGGTCAAGCCTTT
>CAOJPS010000160.1 GCA_948441255.1 uncultured Eubacteriaceae bacterium
AGACTTTTGAGTAAAATAAATTTTTTTACTTCTTTTTAAGTTCTTTCACTATAGAGCGTATCTGAAAACTGTTTTTGACTGTCAGTTTGTTTATTTTTTAATGTTTTGACTATATTATGTATTTTTTCACCAATTACGAGAATAATAACATAAAGTTAAAAAAATCAGACGCTTGTTAAAAAATATTAGTTTTTATTGATTTTTTACCAAAAAAATCAACATTTTTACTAAATCTTCTCTCTGCCCATTATAAATTTATTTTTACTTTTTAATTAATTTATGTTTTTTTAATTGTAAAAATGCTGATTTTGTGAGAAACTCAATATTAGTTTTGATTTACAAAAAAAATTGTGGTATAATGTAAGTGAATTGGTAGGAATAGGGAATACTTATTTTGATTATGTTTTCCCATATCGTTTGTTATGTCAGATTACAAAGGAGGGTTTATATGTGTTTAATGTAGGCGATAAAATAGTTTATCCAATGTACGGCGCCGGTGTTATTGAGGGAATGGAAGAAAAAATTATTGACGGTGAAAATAAAACTTATTATATTTTAAAAATTCCCGTTGGCAATTTAAAAATTACAATATCCACAAAAAAAGCGGATACTATGGGTCTTAGAGAAGTTTCAAGCTCAAGCGAGGTACTTGGAATTATAAAAGATGTGGAACCGATTGAAATGTCCGAAAACTGGAATCAGCGTTATAAAGATAATGTTGAGAGAATAAAAACAGGAAATCTTGAAAAAGTCGTTCAGGTATTTAAAACCCTTATTTTCAGAGAAAGAAAGAAAAGTCTTTCAAGTATTGAAAAAAAATTACTCGGAACAGCCAAACAAATTATTTTAAGTGAAATTATTTTATCTCAGAATATTGAAAAAGAACAAGCAGAGGCTATTTTGGAACAAGCTGTTGTATAACTAAAAACTGCTATATAATATAGAAAATGGGTGTGAAAAAATTTTTTTCACACCCGTTTTATGTACAGAAACGGTGAGCGGAAGACTGAAAAGAGCAGCCTCCCGCTCAATTTTTATTTTTTGAATTTGTCGGTGTTTCCCTTAGAAGAAACATAATAACAGATACCACGCATATTATAACATACCCTATTATACTATATTTATCGGGCAGTTCTCCGGCAACTATGAAGCCGAATACAGCGGCAAAAAGAACCTGAGAATAGTCATATACGGAGATTTCCTTTGCCGGGGCGCTGCTGTATGCCGCTGTTACGGAAAATTGTCCTCCAGCCGCCGCTAATCCGGCAAAAAGCAGCATAAATACTTGATTGACGCTCATAGGCTCATACGCGAACAGTATATACGGCAGTGTTACAAGACAGGAAAACGCCGAAAAGAAAAATACAATTACAGGACCTTTTTCACCCTTGTTTGAAAGGGCTCTTACAGCTGTATATGCCGAACCAGCGCCCATTGCTCCCAGAACGCCTATAAGCGCGGGAAAAATATCTACGTTTATTCCTGGCTTTATTACAAAAAGACTTCCTATAAACGCGGTTATTACGCAGATTATTTGATATAGTTTTACTTTCTCTTTAAGGAACATAAAAGAAAATATTATAACAAGAAACGGAGAAAGTTTTTGAAGCATTGAGGCGTCAGCAAGCCGCAGATGGTCTACGGCGTAGAAGTTTCCAAGGATTCCGATAGTTCCCAAAGTTGAGCGGAGTATTAAGAGTTTTATGTTTCCTTTTTGAGGTTTAAAACCTGTTCCGCTTTTTTTAAGTAGTCCTGCGGCAACAATAAGCGCTATAAAATTTCTGAAAAAACTTTTTTGAATTGAGGGCAAATCTCCAGAAAGTCGTACAAACGTATTCATAAGGGCGAAAAAAAATGCCGCCGAAATTATAAATATTATTCCTTTTGTTTTTTTATTCATTAAAATTCTTCTTTCTATGGATAATAAAAATAATAGACTGCTGAAAAAATAAATTGCGGCTTATTTTTATTAGACTTCTTTCGAAACTTCATATTGATACAATTATCGCCCTAAAAAATATTTAATTAAACGCTTCTTATAAACGCTTCTTAACGCTTTCGGCGTTTATAGTCAAATCACTTAAAAACAAGCAAGTTCAGCGGTTAAAAATCATTTTCACTTTGTTAGTGTCAGTCGGCGCAGGATACGGCTGCGCTCTCCTTCCGCTGACTTGTGAAAATAATTTTTTTCTCGCTTCCTTTTGTTCATTTTCAAGTGATTTGACTATAAAAATCAAAACGCCTTTCGCTAGCGCGTTGAATGAAATATTTTTTTATAGGATTTGTGTAACTTTGCGGTTTCGAAAGAAGTCTATTATCGTAAAAATGTAAAAAATATTCTTAATATATAAAATATTATTAAAATTATTGTTAAGGGAATCCAAAATATGGATTTCCTTGGTATTAACGTAAGTTTCTTGCTTAAAAATATATTAGAAAACTGTTCGATATAGCACAATACTGAGCATAATATTACTCCAAATGTAAATGGATTATAACGTATTGCTGAAAGTATGTCAAGTTTTATAATTGACGCTATACATCGGGTATTTCCGCAGGCAGGGCAATATATGCCGTATTTTTCAAGTATATAGCATTTTGGCAGGAAGTTTACAATTTCGTTCAAATTGGCGTTGACAAGCAAATAGATTATAAGCATTAGAAAAGGGATAATTAATAATATCCCTTTTCTAATTTTTATATTTCTCATTTAAATTAATTGTTCCTTAGTTTGATGAAAGCATATATGGTCTTTCAAATGTAAATACAAGCATATCGTAATCAAGAGCGTTTTGCTCTACAGCTATTTCAGCGTTTAATATGCCCATTTTTGCCTGGCTTACCTGATATGCTGTTGCCATTCCAGCCTGATAGCTTACGACGACGCTATTGTATGTTTCTATTGCTTTGTCAACTGCCGCTTTTTTAGCCTTATTCTGTTCTTCAAGCTGTTTTATGCTGTTATAAGCGTTTCGGATATTGGTTGCCATTTTGTCCTGTGCGTCGGTTAAGTTTCTTGAGGCAGTGTTTACTGCGTTTGTCAAATTGATTTTTTCGGCGTCAGAGGCGTTTACCGATATTTTTTTGTTGTATTCCGCCACTTCTAAATTTGATTTTAATGATTTTATAGACGGGTCATTGCTGGTTTTTAATGTTATATATGATTCCAGCTGAACGTCGTTTAAGCGGTCAAAAGATATGTCATAATCTACTATAATATCTTCATCAGCGTTTGCCCCTATAAATGATTTTAAGCTTTGTTTTAATTTCTCCAGAGAAAGTTTTGTGGATTCAAGATTTGACTCAAGTTCTTTTTGTTCAAGTTTTGCTGTTGTTACATTTTGTTCACTTTCCATTCCTACAGAGAGTTTAAGTTCTAGATTGTCTATGTTTTCCTGACCGAGTTTTACGTTTTCCTCTAAAAGAGAAATATTCATTTGAGCTGTTTTTATTGAGGTTAGATAATTTTTTAATGTAACAGCTGTGCTGTCTTTAATCATTTCCGCGTTTATATCTTTTAAAGACTTGTTTACGTCAACAGATTTCATTCCCTGCATAATTTTTACTGTTGAGTCTATTGTATCGGTTATCTGAAGCTGAAGAGCCATTGAATCGCTTAACTGACCATTTGATGAAGCCACGTTTTCAAGCATTGTATATGAAGCGTAAGCGGTATCCATTAATTTTATGTTATTGCCAAGTTCTTCTCGGTTTTTTGTTAAATAGGCTATAGTGTCGTCAAGATTTTTTAAGTCGGAGTTTTTGTTTTCCGCAAGAGAAAGCGCTTCGTTATATGTATAAACCTTTGTATTTTCGGAAATGGGGTCGTTTACGTCAAGCATAATATAATCGCTTTTTTCTTCCGTGGTTATTGTTATAAGTTTTTTATCCTGGTTCCAGTCAACTTTGGCGTCGAAAATCTCGCTTATAAATCTAAGAGGAACAAAAACAGAATTATCTATTATTTCCGCTGAAACAGGAGTTTCTATTTCTTCATTATTTACTGTTGTTTTTCCGGTATCTATTGAAAGTACAACTTTTTTATCTGCCTTTTTAATAGTTACAGTTCTTGCTTTTGAGTCCCAGAAAATATCGTCAGCGTCAAGTATTTCAGACATTTCCCGAAGCCCGACAATGTTGTTTCCGTTTTTGTTGAATATTCCTGTTCTTATAGGCTGTAAAATACCGTTTGAGTTTATTGTTATATCAGACACGGCGCCGAAAACGGAAACAGAAGACATTGTAAAAATTAATGCCGCCGCGATAGCGCTGTAAATTTTTCTTTTCATAACAATTTTCCTTTCTATAATCATAATCAATGTATTACTCTAATATATACGTCAGTTTAAAAAATAAGTTTTAAGGGATTAAAAATTTTTCCGAAGAAATTTATGAATTTTTATAAATGAAATTGCAATATTTTAAAAAAGATGTTATTATGTAGAAGTCAGCATTGTGCTTTAAGGGTGCGTCTTATGGCTTGTCTGCGGCAATTTTGAAATTGCTGTAATTATAGCGATCCAACTTAAAAATAAACAAGTTCAACGGCTAAAATTTATTTTCACCACGTTGCGGTCAGTCGGCATAGGCATTCGGCTATGCTCTCCTTCCAGTGCCTTGCGGAAATAAATTTTATCTCGTTTCCTTTTGTTTATTTTTAAATTGGATTGCTATAAAATATAAAAAATCAACGGAAATAATATGTAATAGTGTTATTTTCGCTGATTTTTTTGATTTTTTTTAGACAGGCTTTTGGATATATATTTATCAAAGATGTACCGCGATTTATTTTTATTTGAAAAGAGGTGTTTATATTGGCAGGAAAAATTAAGCTTATGATTGACAAAATTGTTCAAGAAAAATCAAAAGGCAACGACATTATTGCTAAATGTACCCGTACTAAGCTTGTTTTAAAGGGTATTGCTGTTGACAAGTATACTTTGTCGTCGCCTGATGAACCGGCTGTTATAGCGAATATATCAAAAATAGCTAAAGAATTTGGCGTGACGCTATAATCGGAAATTATTTTAGGAAAGGAGCGGAATAACGTGTCCGTAAAAGCAATTTCAGTAAAAGCTTCTGATTCGGTTTCGGCTGTTTCGGAATTTAAAAGTAAACTTGGCGATTTTTCTCCTAAATTTATATTGTTTTTTGCTTCAAGTGTTTATGATGAAACTAACCCTGCCAGGGCTTTGAAGGAAAATTTTCCTGACTGTGAGATAATAGGCTCAACTTCTCATAGCGAATACTGTAATAATGAGTTTAATTCATCATCTATATCATTTATGGCAATTGACAAAGACAGCGTTGAGGATGTTTGTGTAAAGGTTGTTGAGAATACCAATAGTGATAACGCTGATTATGTTACTCCTATTGAGGAAACTTACAAATATTTTGGCGGTTATGACAATATTCTTAATAATTTTGATAAATATGTTGGAATAGTTTTGTTTGAGTCTTCTTCAAAATCAGAGGAATTTGGAATGGATAAAATAGGGACTCAGACTGATATTTTATATATAGGCGGTTCTTCGTCGGAGATGAATGGAACTTCAAGAGTATACGCTAATGGAAAGAGCTATAAAAACTCTACTGTTATGGCAACTTTGAAAACGGTGGATGGCTATAAGATAATTAAAACTCAAAGCGCGGAGGTATTTTCTGACAGAGAGTTGACTGTTACAAAATCAGATGTGAAAAACCGTATTATGTATGAAATAGATAATCGCCCTGTTGATGAGGTTTATGCGGAAGTTCTTGGAATTGATAAATCTCATATCGCCGATTATTTTGTATCAAATCCTCTTGGAGTTTTGTCGGAAGATGAGATTTTTATTAGAACATTTAATGAGATTTGTGAAAATGGAATTTCACTTCATTGTGGAATCCCAGAGGGAACAGTTATTCATATACTTAAAATAGGCGATATTATACACGATACAAAATGTGCTTTAGATGAGGCTATAAAAGAAAAGCCTGCTGGAGTAGTAAACTTTAACTGTTTATATCGTACATTGGAGATTACAAACAAAAATATAGTGGAACAATATTGTGAATTGTTTGGAAGATATACAAGCATAGGTTTTTCTACAAGCGGAGAGGCTTATCTTGGTCATATAAATGAAACATCTACAGTTTTGGTTATTAATTAGCTGATAAAAATCCCCGGGGTATTTCCCCGGGGATTTTTTGGTTATGCCTTGCTTTTTAAAAAATCTATGTCATAGCTATTGCGCATTGTTACAAGGCTGTTGTCATTGAAACGTATTGTAAGATTATCAAGTTTTGTGTTGACCGCGCTTAATTCTTTATCAAATTTAACTGAGAGATTATCAACTTTTTTGTCAACATTTGTAATCATACCATCTACAGTTTCTATTACTACGTTAAATTCACTAAGCATATCGTCTTTAAAATCATTGAATTGAGATTCAAGATGAGCCTGACCTTGTTTTAAAGATGAGACAT
>CAOJPS010000161.1 GCA_948441255.1 uncultured Eubacteriaceae bacterium
CCGCAGGCGGACGTAAAATATTTTTTTACCGTTATTCAAGTTCTTTCACTATAATTAAAGAAAATGATGTATGGACTTTAATCAAATTACCAGATAAAGAAAAAATAAAAAAATATGTGTAAGTTTTTTTGAATACAAGGAGGATTATATAATGAAAACCAAACTCAGCAAAAAAAATTTTGTTGAAGCTATAAATGAAATAAAAAAAACTATTAAATATCAAAAAGATTTCAACAAATTTTTCAAAATACACAGTGCTGATGGCTGCATATTTCAACCTGATTGCAGCGACGCTCTTATAAAAATACTTCACGTATTGTTTGAGGAAAAGGATAGTGACAACCTAATTTACAACTTCTGTCATAAATCGGATTTGAAAGGTGCTCAAAAAAAGAATTCTTTTGAATACGATGATAATTCTGGAATTAATATAAACAACGCTGAAGACCTTTATGATTATCTTACAATCGGAGAGGAAGTGTGTTCAAATAAGTAAATTCGGATTAAAAATAAAAAATATAGAAGCAAGTACGCTGTTTGAGTATAACAACGGAGTACGAGATTATTATGAATATAAAAGTGCGATGTTTACAAACAGTTTGTTCAGTGATTTTCTGAAAGAGAATAAATTGAAAATTCATAAAGAAGAATCCACAAGAGATATTATTTGTCTTGAATTTAATTTTGGCTCAAAAACTTATCAAGAAGAACAGGAACACCTATATGAAATATTAAAAACTGCAAGATATGAATACGGTTTCGCAAAAGTACAGAGCGACAACTATCTAATGGATAAGGCTCGTGAAAAAAAGGAAAAAATTGTTAAACTCATAGAAACGGCTTATAAAAACAAAAATAAATATACATCTTTGACAAAAGAACAATTAAGAATACTTTTTTACAATAAAGGCGTCAGTATAGAATATAAGTCTCACAGCAAAAACGGAAATATAAGAAAATCAGAAATCATTCACTATAAAATGCTCTATCGCTCCGCAGGAAAAGCAAAAAAAGGTTCTTGTATTTTTATATGTGATAGATTGTATAAAAAAGCCATAAACTTTTTGTATATGGGTATTAGTTTACCAAAAAAGAACCCTATGATTGTTGAGATAAGTGCCTACGCTCCTCTTGTGTCAAGCGGAATTATCGGCAAAATTAAAATCAACCCCAAAGATATATTGATTCTAAAAGATGCCGAAAGATTTTTTAAGACAAATGTAATCAGTGTTGAAACTGATAAAGAAAAACACTGTATTGCAAAAAAAATTAACGGATATAAATTAAAAAACACTATATTTGACGGACAGGCTCTAATTGACAGCAGTATATTTCCCGACTATGGCAACGGTTATATACTACTTAGACATCACTTTTGTAAAATGGCCGCTTTCAGTACAAACATTCAGAAATTTTTCAAAGATTATTTTGGAAACAGCTATGATTCCGCGGCTGTTAAAGACATATTTGGAAATTATCACTATGTCAAAGATATAAAAGTAATAACAACAGATAACGCTATGAAGTGGATAAAATTTGATAAATCCTATGACTATTGGTGTCAAAAAGTAGAAGAAAACAATTGTATGTTCGGTATTGTAAAGACAGCTCACAAAAGCAAGCTCGGCAACGTTCAAAAAATGAGTTACCAAATGGTAAATTCCCTTAATACAAACATAATGAAAAATACCATTCAAAAAAGTATGGATTATATTGAACGTTTAAAAACAGATAATGAGGTGTTTTTTAAATATCTTAAAGATAAAAGTAATTTCTCAAATGATTACGAAGTATTGCTTGCTCTGTGCGAACATAACCCCGATTTTGTAAGAAGCGAATACTTTCGTGAACGAAAGAAAAAGATTATTGAAACATACGTGCTGAATACAAAAAGCGGAGAACTTATACAGAACGCCGAAAACCTTACAATCGTCGGTTCTCCCTACGCAATGCTGCTGTATGCGGCAAAAGGAAATGAAAACGATATAGACAACGATAATACATTTACTTTTGAAAAAGACTCAATACAATGTTATACTGAAAGATTTAAAGACGGCGAATATCTGGCATTTTTTAGGTCGCCTTTTAATTCAAAAAATAATTTAAGCTATTTACATAATACATATAATGACATATTCAAAAAATATTTCAATTTTGGCAAACAGGTTATAGCTGTAAATATGATTGGAACCGATTTTCAAGACAGAAACAACGGTTCCGACCAGGATTCCGACTTTGGATATACCACTAACCAAAAAGATATAGTGGAACACGCCCGTGAATGCTATATGAAATATCCTACTATTGTAAACAATATACCAAAAGAAAAAAATATTTACAGCAATACCCTCGACGATTACGCTAAAATAGACAACAGTCTGGCAAAGTCACAAATTGATATAGGAGAGTCCAGCAATTTAGCTCAGATAGCTCAAACGTATGCCTGCAATTTTGACAATGAGAAATATAATAATTATATATGTATACTTTCCGTGCTCGCCCAGATAGCCATTGATAACGCCAAAAGGCGCTTTGACATAAATCTATCAGAAGAAATCAAACGTATAAAAAACGATATGGATATAGAAACAAATAAATATCCAGAATTTTGGTTACTCATCAAAAAAGAATTTAAAAAACAAAATGTTAATAACAAATTGGATTGCCCTATGAACTATTTATATAACTTGACTTTAAAAAAATTCAGAAGTAAAGACTCCACTTTACCTATGTCTAATTTTTTTCGCAAATATGAACTTAGTGTAAACAGAAAAAAAAGCAAAAAAATTGAAGAGTTAATTGAAAAATATTCCTTTGATTTATTTCAATATTATTCTAAGCCTGCCGAAGACAACAATGATACGTTTTTACTGTTAAGAAGCGATTTTGAGAATTTATTAAACGACATAAAAAAAATACATATATCAAAAAATTATATAGGATTAATGTCCCTGCTTATTGACAGAGCTTTTATGATTACTCCTAATATTAAAAAAAATAAATCTACGATAAAAACTAAATTAAACAAAAATAAATCTTTATTATTAAAAGTATTATATGAAATCAATAAGGACAACTTGCTCAAATGTTTTTCAAAAAATATCTAAAATTTTATGTTTTTGGGGATGCCTGATTTATTTTTACCTCTTGAAACCCTATTGTTTTCAAGGTTTTTTTATAAAAGTTAAGTCCCCTTATGAGAGAAAAAAACTAGCAAACTTTTTTTGGGGATTTGCTCAAATGTTTTTCAAAAATATCTAAAATCCTATGTTTTTTGGGACACCTAGTTCATTTTTACCTTTTGAAACCCTATTGTTTTCAAGGTTTTTTCACAAAAGTTAAGTACTCCTATGAGAGAGAAAAATTAGCGAGCTTTTTTTGGGGCCTTGCTCAAATGTTTTTCAAAAAATATCTAAATCTTATGTTTTTGGGACACCTAGTTCATTTTTATCTCTTGAAATCCTACTGTTTTCAAGGTTTTTCACAAATACAGAAGTCAGATGAACAATTTGATTCAAATAGTCCAAATCAGTTCTCAGAAATTACATTTATAATTGAAAACTATACATAAGGAGGTGCACAATGCTAAAAGAACTCGGCAAATACAAAGACTACCTGTATTCCATATTTACAGGTAATGACAAAATATGCGGACTTCTTCTTGGCAAAAACTATCAAATCAACTTTGATAATATTGATTTGGAACTTAAAAAATATATACTCCCCCATCTTTACATAGAATCAACAGTAACAGAAACGCAAAGTTATATATTTTTTGAGATACATATGCCGAGAGCAAGTCCTTCAATAAAAACAATGAAAATTGAGATTCAAGCACTCTGTCACAAAAATATCGCTGAATACCATAACAAGCCAAAAGGATATTACGGACTCAGATACGATATACTTTCACAATATATAGAGGAACTGATGTGTCCTAAAGATAAACAGTTAATAATACAGAGAATAAAACAATTCGGTATAGGAAGGTTTGAGCTAATAAGCGTAGATTTATTCATGTCAAATAATTTTGTTGGCCATAACCTCACTTTTACCGTGCCGGCTTTCAGATAGGAGGTTATCTATGAAACTTGACTATGCCACTCTTATATCGCCTTTCTCTTTTTTCATACATAATGTTGGAAATATTAAATCCCCGTCTTTAAGAGATATATGGAATCCAAGTGTCACATATCAAAAATATAATCTGTATATCTCTTTTCTCTCGATGGATATAAAAACATATTGTGAACAAATTGATATATCAAAATTAGAATGGTATCAATCACTCACAGAAGAAAACAAGCTTAGCATAAATATGTTTGACATTATTTCCAACAGTGAAAACTTGCAAAATATGTTTTCAGATATATTCAATTTTTTTCTCGAAGAAAAAGTTATATGGAATAATGAAAAAAAACTTTTTATAACCTTTAACATTTATGATGAAAAAAGTCCGCCTATACCTGTTGGAACAATACGCAAAGAAATATTTTTGGAACTATGTGATATTATTCTTCAAAGATGCGGAATTATTCGTTCCGACATAATTACAGATATGTCAAAGGTAAAAAACAAACGTGCTTTAAAAATACTCGGCAAAATAAAAAAAGCTAAACAAAAACTCTCAAAAAGTAATAATAGTTATGTTGATACAGATTTACCTAATCTGATATCCGCTATCGCTGCTAAAAGCAATTCCATAAATCTCATAAATATATGGGATTTAACAGTTTATCAACTGTTTGAACAATTTAAAAAAGAGCAGACTAACGTATATTTTGACATACAAAAAATGTCCGTAGCTGCTTATGGAAATAAAAAAAACACATTTAAAGGAAACGAATGGTACAAAAATTAAAAATACAGGAGGATTAACACTATGGATAACACAAATAAATTAATGGCAAACAGAGAAGTCGCTGACCTTACTTTTGTTGATTACAAAACAAAAGTACCTTTTTTAAATTTAGATTTCGCTAATGTAACCACAACCGAACTTACAGGCGAATCGGTATTCGCTTACGGCGGTAAAGGCCACCCAAAACGAGTATCTTTTTCAGGTGAAAGGGGCGGCACTCTCACTATTGAAACACAAATGCAAAGTTTCAGACTGTATCAGCTTTTAACAGGAGGAAACGTTGGCAAAACAGCTAAATTCATTAAAAGAGAAGTTCTTACCGTCGGCAACAATGGCACAGTTACTCTCACAGAAACACCGTCGAACGGCAGCTCTGTAAATATATTTTCCGCTGATGATGACTGCGGAGAACCAAAAAATATCACTGTCACAGGTCAAACAGTTACGATCACAGATGCGTCGGATGGAGACAAAGTAATCGCTTACTATATCAAGAACATCACAGACAATGTTCATAAGATTTCCGTTAAAGGAAGTTCTTTTCCTAAAGCATTTACTGTATATGGGGATACCATTATGAAAACTGAAAATGACGAAATTCTGCCATACAAGTTTATCGCCTACAAAGTCGCTCCCCAGTCAAATATGAGTCTTGGTATGTCAAACAACGGCGACCCTGGAACTATAACTATAACCTGCGACCTGCTTGTAAATGAAAACGATGAAATGATTGATTTGATTCTTGAGGAAGAAGAATAGTTTTTTCAGCTGGGTAAAAATTATTTTCGCAAGGCGCTGGAATGAGAGCGTAGTTGAAAGACTACGCCAAATGACGGCAACACTGCGAAAATAATTTTTAACCGCTTATGTATATAAAAAATACTAAAGGAGATTACATACTATGGAATTAAAATTTAAAGAAAGAATTACTTTTCTGGAAACAATTCAGATGATAAACGAAGTATCCGATTCCGTTTTTGATACTGATAACGAAACAAATAACACCTCTTATATTCCCGAATTATATGACTACGCTTTCGGTCTTGCCTATGCCAAATATTACGGAGAATATGTTTCAAAAGGCAATTCTGAAGACGATTATAATATCGCTTTAGATTGCCTGGAAAAAATCCGAAACACATCTAACACTCAGTTAATCGGTATTAAAAACTCCATAAATGAGAAAATAAACTTAAACAAATCCAAAATCATTAAATCTGACATTAATATCGTATCAAAATTTGATGAATTAGCTAAACCTATCATTGAATTTATTTACATTATGTCAAAAAAACTTTCCTCTGTTGACACAGAAAAACTTAACGAACAGTTAAATAAACTTAACGTCAAAAACCTTATTGACGGTTATTTTAACAAAACTCACGCTGAAAATAAAAAGTGATAAATATGTCTTGTATAAGAAATATAAACAAATCTCTCGTAAAAAACAAATTTAAGGCAATACCGCATAATTCGATAAAATAGATTTTAGATGATATTTTTCAGT
>CAOJPS010000162.1 GCA_948441255.1 uncultured Eubacteriaceae bacterium
CCGCAAAGAAGTGCGGTCGGCTGGGGCCGATTTTTGGCGAAGCCAAAAACACTGAACAGCTAGCAGGGTGTGAGACAGCGTCCCACGGTTTTAACATAAGGCAGAACCTCAAAATAAATCTATTTATTATTTAATTTCATAAGGAATTGACGGAACCTCTGTGTTAGGCGCCTCAATCGCCGTAACGTTTCCCGCGAGATTACCGTTTGGCAAAACTTGACTTTCACCAAGCTCCGGCTGTGTAAGAATGTATATAAACGCCAGCGCTTTTGCCGCTCTTGCCCTTGTAACCACCATAGCCGGCTCAAAAACATCCCCGTTTACAACAGAACCTCTCTTATATTCCAAATCAGAACGCATTAATCCAAGATTATAAACTTCTTTTGCCTTTCCATAAAGCGCTTTATTTATTCCGTCAATATCTTTCAAAACATCCCATCCTGTAATAGGCCAATAATAACTTCCCTCCTGTTTTATATTAGGGTCATAAGCCGGGTCGTCAGGACTCATAACTGTTCCGTTATGGTCGGTCATATAACTAAGCTTTTTATCTCCATATTTAAGAGAATAAGCGTCATAAAGAACCGCCGCCATAGCCTCACGAGTTAATACGGCGTCGCTTGCTATAAGAGTTGTCTTAACAACATCTGGTTCAGAATAAGGATTAAATTTTGCCGAAACTACAGTATTTCCGTCAACAGTAAATGTATATTCTCTTTTCACAAAGCTGTCAGAACCATCTTCCACCGGCTTACCGTCTTTTAATATGGATTCAAGCCGCCATTTAGCGTTTTGCCTTTCCGCGGCAACTTTAACAACGGTTCCGCTTTTAACAGTGATTTCCTCCTGACTTGTCTGTTGTTCCGTAGTATACTGAACGCCAAACAATCTTCCTGTTCCTCCGTTGGTATACAAAGAATACTCTTTGCCTTTCTCAACATCAAAGGTAACCTCAACATAATCATTAGCCGTATTTGGATTTTTCTCTGTTGTGTTGTTGTTATATTTCTGCTGCATTGTATTGTCAGTTAAGTTCTCACAAGTAATAAATTTATTGCCTACAAACATCAAATACATTGTAAGTATTCCCGATTCTTTTGCTTTATAAGCAACTTGTTTAGTACCGTTATTACGCAATTCAACAGCCGCCGCAGAAATATCCTTATTTTTAAATACACCTTTACTATCAGTTTTTTTAACAACCTCACTTGGCGCTGTCAAGGTAAAGTAATCGTTATCGTCAATAATTTCGTTTGCGGTAATATTATCAGTTATATCAACAGTTTTGTGAGCGAAATCAGTTTCATTATAAACAGTAACTGTACCTCCGTCAACTTGATTAACCTTTACGGTATACTCACCTTCAGCCGCCAAATCAACATTATTTGTTTTTGAGGAAGAAACATTTGAAGACTTGCTCTCCAAATCCGTCGACGCAAGTATAATTTCTGTCGCACCCGCTTCTTTAAGTTCGGCGTATGTTTTATTATAGCTTGTAAGTGAGTTTGCCTCAAGACCAAAAGCTTTTTCAGCGCTTCTGGCAAATTCGCCTACAGTCATCAAATTAGTGGGATAAAATTTGTTGCTTGCGTCTTTGCTCATAATTCCAAGCTGAAGAACCTTTTCAATAGAATTTCTAAAATAATAATTATCTTTACTTTGTTTTTCCGCGCCAGGAACAATTCCAACAGCGCTTACATCCAAAGTCATTTCAGGAAACACCTTAGACCAATCGCCGGATTTCATCGAATCCTGAACATCTTTCTTTGTATAAGAAACAAGTTCCGTCATAAATTTTTTGTCTGTATAAATATCTTCTGAAGCGTTTAACTGAGCGTACATACTTTCAAGCATAATTCTGCACCACTGTCTTCCCGCTGATTCTTTGTAATGAGTACCGTCGCCCGTATTTCCGTTCGCTGTGCTAGACCCTTCTCCACCGGGCATTTCTCCAGCCTCGAGCTGATTATAAATTCCCCTAAGTTCTTCTCCGTCTATAGAATCAATATAATCTTTGGCTCCATCATAAAGTTCAATCAAAGCCACGTCTTTGTCAGCTGCCGCCTTTTTTCTCATATTACCGGGAGAATCAGGATAAAATCCATTTGGTTTCACACCGCCTTCACTGTATTTTCCTGTACTTCCATTAACTCTTGGCATAGCTGTAACAAGAACAGGAGTCATACCTCTCGCTTTAATTGCCTCAACATACATATCAAGCCATCTGTTATACAAAGCGTTACTCGCCTCACGATACTGTTCATTTTCCGCGTCACTCGGTTTCGCGCTTGTTGTAAGGTTTGTTCCTCGTATAGTTCTTTTTTGAGCGTTATTTGTTTCATCATTATGAGCGGAATGAATAAATACAAAATCCCCCTCTTTGCCTCTCATAAGAACATCATCTGTTCTTCCTTCCATATAATTAGTTTTCATAGAACGTCCGCCCAAAGAATAATTCACGACATTAACTTTGTCGGTATCGAAATAATCAATAAGCGTCTGACCCCAAGAACTTATAGTTGAATGGAATGTATACGTTTTTTGAGTAGAATCGCCAAGAATATGAATAGTAGGTTTACTTCCCTTTGGATTTACAGAAATAGGTACAACCTTAATTGATTTCACCGCCGCTGTCTGTGGTTTAGACACTGTCGGAAGTTCTTTAGGCTCAATTTCTATCTCAATAAATTTTTCTCCCGTAGCAAAATCATAAGACCATTTTAAGTCTTCCCATTTCGCCGAAGTCAATCTGTTTACAAGTCCGGCGGTATCCCAGGCTCCCGTGCCCGTAAGATTGTTAGCGGTCATACCAGTTGGAGCGACAGTAACGTTTGCATCGCCAACCTCAACCTCAATATGATAAGCCCCAGGGGCGCCCGTATCCACTCTATAAATAAGACCGCCAAAATTATTATCGTCTGTCGCCAATTTAAGATACGAACCGTCGCTTTCAGTCACACTTGCACCTTTTCCATCTTTTGATATATTAATTTTCGATACATCAGCAACCTTTCTAGCATAACCGTCAGGCATAATACTGTTTGAGGCGGAAACAAATCCCTGCCCTTTTTCAGCGCTGTAAACAGGAACTTCTTCCATTTTTGTAAAATCAATATCAAATCCTTTTCCTTCTGTCCCAGAATTAATAACATAAGCTTTGCACAAAGGTTTCATTCCCTCAATAGAATCCCATACAAATACAGAATCCGCCTCAATTTCATCAATAGTCACGCTGTCACCGGAAACAAGAGCTGTTTTCATTGATTTCATTTTTCCCTCATCATACTTAACAGCGACAACAACACCATCTGATATATTTTTCAAATTAACAATAGTATTTCCATCAGAAATTTCAGCATTTATAATAGATGGATTTTTTTCCGTATTATTGTTATCATCATTATCACCATTGTTATCTCCAGAATTATCTCCAGTAACAACATCTTTATAAGTTACTTTTATATTAGAAATAGTAAATAAATCACTTCCGCCGGGATAAACCGTAAAATTTAATTTCCCTTTCACATAATTTTCAGGAAAATGTTCAAAAACAAATGAACTCAAATTATTAGAACCGCTTCCAGAGGCTATAATACTTGCTGTTTTATAGTTAATTGTAGTTGTAACGTGGCTCGTTTTAGACGCGTCCGTAAATTTCCCCACAATATTCAGCCATTGTGTACCTTCTATATTTTTAGTGCCCGAAAACCCGGCACTGCTGTCAACCATATCCAATTGGTTCCAATTTCCATAAAATCTCCACAAAGCAAATCTTGATTTATCAGCGCTTACGCTGCAGCTTGAAGAAGCTGCCTTTGAAGTCAAATCAATATAAGATGTTTTAGTCAAAGCTCCTGTAGTATTAACATCATAATCAATAGTTATTATATCAGAAGAATCTATCCCATCAGCGCCTTTATCTTTTGCCAAAGAAATAAGGTCAAAATTTTTCACATCTGTTGTGCCAGCGGCAAAAACCCCGTCAATATCAACCATCTTATCAACAATTTTTTGAGCTGTAATATTAAGAGGAACATCAACTCCCGTTTTGCCAATTACTTTTGTTTTGCCTTCTTCAGGAGCTGTAACGGTAAATTCGTCACTTGACGAAACTATTTTAATGTCATACTCAATTCCATCGGCATTTGCCGGAAGATTATCAATAGTTGCCGTTGCATTCATTTCACCGTCTAAAACAGTAACCTTAGCTTGTTTAATTAAAGCGCCGTTTTTAGTTATTGTAATAGTATAATCACAATTTCCATCAGCGTTTGTACTTGCTTTAATTGAAACAGGCATATTAAATACATTTGTTGAATCTGTTGTAGAGGCAATAGTTATATCAACAATTTTTTTATCCCCAAACTTTGTCTGTTTATCTCTGGCATAAAGAATAACGCTTGTTTGAATAGGTTCTTCTCCTAAAGCAGGACGTATAACCTCTATACTTTTCCCGTCATCAGACACAACAGCGTTATCTGACATACTTTCCCATTTAAACTCAATATTGCTGTTTGTGGGTTCAGGCAAAATAACAGTTGTCTCATTCCCCGCCGGAACACTTATATTTACCCTTTCAATCTCACTGTCAACATCTTCAAGGTATGTTTTGCCAAAGCTCATAGGGTCCCAGTCATCATTGCGGCCTTTACCATTATTAGATGAAAAATAATTTCTGGGATTAAACTCAAGAACCTGCCATTCATCAATAACAGTCCCCATACCAGGGCCGCCTTCCTCAACAGATTTATTTTTAACACGCTTTGAGGTATCAACCGGCGTTCCGTCAGCGTTTTTTGTACCATATTCATACATACGCTGCGTACCGTTTTCCACACCAAATCTTGTCCAGCCGACATCAGCGATAACCTCTTTTGATTTTCCATAAAGTTCACTGCCGTTGTCAAGAGTAGTGTTATAGAAAGTTGACTGTCCGTCGCTGCCCCAGGAACCGCCAAAATCATTCGCGCCGTTATTGGTACGCGTATTATAAATCATACAATTATAAAAAAGATAGCCGTATTTTGTACTTGTTGGCGTCGACGGAGTTGCCATTGGAGAGCCGTATGATTTGTCAGACATACCTGCGAGTCCCAATTTACAGTTATTAAATACGGCAGTCGCCGAACCATAAATATAATCTGTGCCTCCTATAAGATTACAATTCTCAAAATAAATTCTTCCCGTACTTATGTAAACTGAATCTTGATTTCCCCTTGCGTAAACATTTTTTACAATAATTCTGTCACCGTTAAGAGAAAGGGCGTGACCACGTTCATTGCCAATACCGGACCTTGCTATATAAGCGCTTTCACCAGGACTAAACGGCTCATTACGTTGTTTTTCAACATCATTATTAGTAAGAATTCCGTTGCTTCCAGAACCATTAACTTTCACTTCTTCCACATCTTCATCACAAACCGAAAGATTTTCACGCCTTGGTTTTAAACCATTCGCTCCAACAGTTCCTTCCGGAGTGATATGAGCGTCCTTTTCACCTTGAGTAACCATAACAGGCACACTGTTTACAATATGCAAATCCTCAATAGTAATATCCGTACAATTTGATTTAACACATAAAGGAGCCATTCCGTCAAGAGGAAACCCGGACCCCAAATGAGCCTTTTTAACCTTCTCATTTTTATGAGCGACGCCATTTTTATCATAATATGAAATTTCAGAAACTCCAGACAAAGGCTGCCCAACTAAATATTTTGTAAATTTTTCATCACCGTCTTTATAGCCATTCCAAGTTCTGTCATCATACCAGTCAATATCAGGGTTATATTTTCCGTCAAGGTCACAGTTAGAATAAGCGTATCCAGTGCAATAATACCAGCTAAGTTTCACACCCCCGGAGGTATCCGGCGTCTGACGAATAGTTATGTATTTTAGATTATCAAAAATAATCTGTTCTTCATAAGTTCCGGGGTCTATATTAATAACAGCCCTTTCCGCCTCACTTTTAGGAGGATTTTGCTTAACCTCGTTCAAAGCCTCATTAATAGTTTTATACTCTCGTTCCCCGCCCACATAATACATAGCTCCGCTTCCAGTTTCTTCCGCAAAAACAATCACTGATGGCGCTGTCATAGTAAATAATGTCACAAACGAAAGCAAAAACGCTAGTAAATTTTTTAATTTCATTAGCATTCACACTCCTTAATAATATTCAAATCTTGCTTGTGTGCATAAATTAACGTTAGTTCGACAAAAAATTACAATAAAACTCAGCAAAACGTAGTTTTGCGCAAAAGTTTGTGGAGTCCCCGGCTGGTCACAAAATCAAAGATTTTGTTGCTCGCCCATACAGCCAGGGTGAAACCTCAAGGTTTTTAA
>CAOJPS010000163.1 GCA_948441255.1 uncultured Eubacteriaceae bacterium
AGCGGACGTAAAATATTTTTTTACCGTTATTCAAGTTCTTTCACTATATATGAAAATAAATTTATAAAGGAGATATTTTTATTATGACTAAAGATTTAAAGTTTTTTATGAGAGAAAAGAAAGATGAGATTGTGACGGTAAAAGGACCTAAGTCTTTTAAAGATGACAAAGGAAATGTGATTGATTTTGAAATTAAAGTAATTCCTCAATCGAAGATTGACAAAATCTATGATAATTATACAAGAAAATCTATCGCTATGGACAAAAAAGGGAAGCCTATTATTCATTCTGGAAATGTTGTATGGAAAGTTGAGAAAGATGATACAAAGGCGTTTAAACATCTTATAGCGGAGGCTTTGAATTATCCTGACTTGAAAAATCCAGAGTTAATGAAGTTTTATAACTGTATTGATATTACGGATATGCCGGAGCTTGTGTTTCCGAATCACGAAGAATTTGACTATGTTTCTAAAATAATTATGGCGGCTTTGGGTATGGGAGAGTATCCCGAAACAGAAGAGGAAACAATTATTGAAGAAGCAAAAAACTGATTGCCCGCAAGGGTTCTGAAAGCTATTGGACTCATCTGCTTTGGCAAAGGCACGGACTGAGAATGGAGGAATTTTGTGATATGCCAAGAGAGAGACAGCTTTTTTATATTGCTTCGGAAATTTATGAGGCAGAGAATCCTTGCAAGATATTTTGCCCGTTTATTAAGGGTAAAACCAGATATAGTAATTACACTTAAAATATAATAAAAAAATATTTTACGAGTGCGCAAGCACTGCCGGGCGGTAAGCGAATTGCGAAGCAATTTGCGGCCCGCGCGAGTAAAATAATTTTTTTGTAACTTTTAAAATGTAATTACTATAAGATGGTTACAGCAATTCCAGAATAAACAGAGGATAGAAAAAAATATTTTATTCAATATTTTTTTACGCTTTCGGCGTTTTAAAAACGCCTTTCACTAAAATATAAAATAAAATATTCTTTTCTGTCTATACCGGAATTGCTGTATTGTTTCAAAAAAGATTTTCTTATTGCTTCAAATGATATTGTGCGGTATTGCCGTAAAGGTTTTTGATTGTAAAGAGGGTGGAGGAATGGCAAAAAGAACAAAACTGACAACAGTTTTTAATCTTGAGGACAGAATAAGTTCAAAGCTAGTTTCAATAGCGAATTACGCTCAAAAAATATCAGACAGATTTGAGAGGTTTTCAGGCTATTCAGAGGTGTTTAATGGTTTTCAGCATTCATTGTCAAGAACTTCTGATGAATTGGAGAATTTATCGTCCTCGGCTGAGAGTGCGGCGGATTCAATTAATGAGATGAATAACGCCGGAATAAACTCTGAAAATGCCTCTGAGAGTGTTGGTGAGCTTTCTGAAATAATTTCTGAATCAAGAGAATCTGTTGAGGATTTAACAAGTTCAATGGAAAACGCTGAGGAAAATATGCGTGGGCTGAGTGAAAGTTCTGAAGAAGCCGGAAGACAGATAGAGAGAGTCGGTGAGGAAGCGGAAGAAGCAGAGGAAAAATCAAGTAACGCTGTAAAAGATTTATCAGAAGTACTTTTGGCTTCTGGAATACTTAGTATTGTTCAGGGAATAGCGGATGGATTTTTACAGTGCTCTGAGTCAGCGGCTCAGTTTGAGGTAAGTATAGCTAAAGTGTCATCAATAGCGGATACGTCAAAGGTTCCTATAGAAGATATGGCGGCTTCTATACAAGAATTATCAAGTGAAACGGGACAGTCTGTTGAGGACCTTTCAGAAGCGACATATCAAGCTATATCCGCGAGTGTTGATACAGCAAGCGCGGTAGAGTTTGTCGGTATAGCGAACAAATTGTCCGTAGGTGGTTTTACGGAAGCGGCAACGGCGGTTGACGTTTTGACTACGGCGCTTAACGCTTATGGTCTTGAAGGGTCGGAAGCGGCAAAAATTTCCGATATGCTTATAACTACTCAAAATTTAGGCAAGACAAGCGTTGATGAATTGGCGGCAAGTGTTGGTAAAGTTATACCTATAGCTTCGGCTTATAATGTTGAGATGGATAATTTATCAACAGCGTACGCTCTTTTGACGGCTGGAGGAATAGCGACCGCTGAAACGGGTACATATCTAAAAGCTATGCTGAATGAGTTAGGAGATACGGGAAGTGACGTTGCCGGAGTTTTGATAGAGGAAACAGGACAAAGCTTTGCGGAACTTATGGAATCTGGAAAATCTCTTGGAGATGTTATTGATATATTAGGACAAAGCGTTTACGGAAGCACTACGGAATTTGCCGGGTTGTGGAGCAGCAGCGAGGCTGGAGTCGGAGCGCTTTCAATGCTTGGTTCGGGGGCTGAGAAGTTTAACAGTGTTTTGGGAGAAATGAGAGAATCAACGGGAGCCACAGAAAAGGCGTATAAGACAATGACAACCACAACCGCTCACTCAAAGGAGGTTATGGAAAACTCTTTTAAAAATTTGTCAAACGTTATTGGCGGACAGTTAAATCCTGCTCTTGATAAACTGTATAAAGCAGGCGCTAAGGCTTTTAACTGGATAGGCGAGCTTTTAGAAGAGTATCCTATGGTAACCGCGGCACTTGCGGGGCTTGTAACGGGTTTGATAGCTGTTTCGGCAACGACGGCAGGTATTACTTTGCTTACAACTGCTATTAATGTACTTACCGCGGCGGTTATGGCAAATCCTCTTTTTATGGGAATAGCAATAGCCGCTGGCACAATAGCTGGAATAGCGACGTTTGTTAATATTCTTTGTGGCGCGGAAGATGAAATGCAAGGTATGACGGAAACTACAAAGGAACAGTATTATGAATTGCAAAATTTAAATACGGAATATGAAAATGCTTGTAATACTTTTGGAGAACTTTCACCAGAGGCTTTACGGTTAAAATATCAAGTTGATGAACTATCTTCGGCATATGAGGAAAATAAACAGTCTGTTGAGGAGCTTGCGGCAGAGTGTGACGCATTATCGGAAAGCAGCAGGAAACTCGTAGAAGATTATAATAAAAATATGAGAGAACTGCGCAATCAGGAGAAAGGTACACTTTCACTTATACAGAAAATGGAGGATTTGGGAAACGCCGCAATTAAAACATCTGAGGGTGAAAATCAGATGAAAATGATAGTTAAAGAATTAAATGAACAATTTCCTGAATTAGCGAAATCTTATGAAGATGTTACGAAAAACACAGAAAGTTATGCTGAAGCAATGAAAAAAGCTTGTGAGTATCAGGCAAGGCAGAAAGAATTGGAAGAAAGTACAGAAATTTATAGTAAAGCTTATGAAAAAAAGGAGGCTCTTAAAGAAGAGATATCTCGTTTAGAAAAAAACAAACAGCTTGCTATCAAAGAGGCAAGAGATAATGTGCCTTCGATTGTAAGTAAGAGTATGTTTATAGAAAGAGAGGAGATAACCAATCTTGAAACGTATAAAGATGAACTTGGCAAATTGCAGTTGGATTACAATAACATATTAATATTAGAGTCTACGATAGAGGCCCAGTGGAATAACATAGCGGAAGCGGAAGAAGAAGCGGCGAAAGCGGCTGTAAGTTATGAAGAGGCTGTTCCGCAGTTAGTTGATAGTACAGTTGAGGAAATGACTGAAATGGTTAAGGCATATGATGAAATTTATGAAGCCGCAAGGGAAAGTCTTGACAGTCAGTTTGATTTATTTGAAAAAATAGAGATAAAAGCGGGTATATCCTCATCAAAGATGATGGAAGCCTGGAAACAGCAAACGGAAGTATTCAATAATTACAATTCTAATCTTGAAAAACTTGAAAAACTTAATGTAGATACAGAGTTTTTAAAGAAATTAAGCGATGGAAGCGCTGAAAGTATTGGGCAGATTGCTTCATTAGCGAAGGAATTGGACGGACTTAGCGCTGAGGAAGCGGCAAAAAGAGTAGACGAGTTAAACGCGAGTTTTGCTAATCTAAGTGAAGCTAAGGATAAAACAGCTGCTACAATGTCGGATATTCGGTCTGACTTGAAAGGCAATCTTGATATAATGAAACAGGATTTAGAGGAAACTATTGGGAAAATGAATATGGACGCTGAGTCCAAAGAAGCGGCGATAAAAACTATGCAAGCTTATATAGACGGTATTGAGGGTATGAAAGGCTTGGCTATAAGCGCGGCGGAAAAGGTTTCTATTTCTGTATCAAGCGCTTTAAGCGGAAAAGGAGGTTCAGTATCGGTTGAGGGAAACGCTGACGGTACAGTCGATTCGGCGGATGTGTTTATCGCTGGTGAGGAAGGTCCGGAGCTGATTGTTGGAGCCAGAGGAAGTACAGTATTTCCGGCGGACCATACAGAAAGAATATTATCGGCAATAAGGGATACGGATTTTAGGGAAAAACCGCTGCGGGCAGATGTACCTCAAAGTATTATGAATATGTCAGAAAGCAAAAATTACAATTTCAATGAAATAAAATCTGAAAAGAAGATAAGTATTGAAATTAATGGCAACGGTAATATTGGTATGGCGGGAAATGTTGACAAAGAGAGCGTTTTAAATATTTTATGTGAAAATATTAAACCTATTTTGCGGAATATACTTGAAACTGAAGACTATGAAGAGGGGGAAGGGTATTATGTCTTCTAACTATCAGATATGGCTTACGTTTGACGGAGAAAAACAGCAGATATTGCTTCCGGTTTTGCCGGAAACTATAAATTGGAGCTGCGGTTCATATAATGAGAGCGTGAAAATAAGCGGGCTGGGGGAAATTACAATAGCGCAGAATCGACCCGCTTATGTTTTTTCCTTTTCAAGCTTTTTTCCTAAAAAGCCTTTCAGAAATATTTCAACGGAATCGCTGATATATCCATCTATTTTATGTCAGCAGATTTTAGCCTGGAAAAACAGTGAAAAACCTGTCCATTTTATGGTTATAGGCTCAAATATAAATATGTTTTGCACTATAGAAGAATTTAATATGAATGAGAACGGCGGAGATATTGGAACAATATATTACAGCATAAAATTAAAGGAATACAGAGAAATAAAGGTAAGGCAGATTAAAGTTAAGAATAATACAGCTTCTGTATCTGATACAAACACAAGGGTTGATAATACGGTTGTTCCAAAAACTTATACGGTTGTAAAAGGGGATTGTCTTTGGAATATCGCTAAAAAACATCTTGGCAGCGGAGCTAAATGGAAAGATATATATAATCTGAATAAAGATAAAATAAAAAACGCTAATTTGATTTATCCGGGGCAGGTTCTGAAAATGCCGTAATAAAGAGGTGATGAAAATTAAAAAAATAAGTTTTATTGTTATAAAGAGCGGAGAAGTATACGATATGAGTGAACTTGTTATTTCTGTTTCGTGGCAGGGGAGAAGGGGAGCTGCGGCGAGAAGTTTGACTGTAAGCCTTATAGACGACTATGGATATGGACATACAAGGTCATATATTAAAATAGAGGAAGGTCATCAGTGTGTTTTCATTTATAACGGTACGGAACTTTTCAGGGGTATTATTATGAAACAAACGTACAGTAATAAAAAAATAATGAGTATAACAGCTTATGACAATGGAATTTACTTGTCAAATAACAAGGATACTTTTAAGTATACAAACATAACAGCTTCCGAGGTGTTTAAGGATTGCTGCAAAAGATTTGACTTGCCGTATACAGAGGCGGCGGACACACAATATAGAATCTCGGAACTGACAAAATCAGGAACAACCGCCTGGGACGCCATAGCTGACGCTTTAAGCCAGACATATGCGGCAAACGGAATAAGATATTACGTTATGTCTGACAAGGGGAACTTGAAACTGATACGCAGAAGAGAAAATATCGTCCAGTGGGTTATTGAAAAGGGACAGAATCTTATAAGTTATTCTTACAGTAACAGCATTGAAAATATTAAAACAAGAATAAAAATTATAAGCAAAGAGGGCGGCGTTGTATCCCAAAAAATCAATACTGATATTGAAAAGAAAATAGGCGTTTTTCAAGATATAGGAAAGCCTGATGAAGACGCTGAAGAAGCTAAAAGTATTGAACTCGTGGCTAATTTGCTTAAAGAAAAAGGCAGCCCGAATAAAACTTTTACAGTTGAGGCTGTGGGAATAACAGAGGTTTTTTCTGGTGTAGGAGTATTTATTATTATAAAAGAAATAGGAATGTCAAAAATATTTTATGTTGAGGAAGATGTACATTCATTTAGTGATAATAAACACAATATGAAATTAAAACTTGGATTTGCGGAGGATATTAAAGAGTTGGGGTGAGTTTATGAATAATACGCAGGAACATACCAGTCTAAAAAGTATAATTCAAAGTTTGCAAATAAA
>CAOJPS010000164.1 GCA_948441255.1 uncultured Eubacteriaceae bacterium
TGTGCGAAACTACGTTTCGCTGATTTTACTGTTATTTCTCGTCGAACTCACGTTATTTAATAACCTATTTGCGGCGATTTGTAAAATTTTTAATTCTTTTATTATTTTACTATAAATACTTTAATAGCTTTTTTATAAGTTCTAAGGGGGCTTATTATTGAATATACGTGAAAATACTGAAAAATTTGAGGATGAGAGACTTAGTCCTTTTGCTGTTAGAAGCGCTTTATCAAATGGAAGGAAAACTTTTGAGGAATCGGAGGATATAAGAACCTGTTTTCAAAGAGATAGGGACAGAATTATACATAGCAAGTCTTTTCGCCGCCTTATGCATAAAACACAGGCATTTATTTTTCCTGATGGTGACCATTACAGAACTCGTCTTACACATACTCTTGAGGTTTCTCAGATTGCCAGAACTCTCGCTGTCGCTTTAAACCTTAATGAGGATTTGACGGAGGCTATTGCTCTTGGCCACGATTTGGGGCATACTCCTTTCGGGCATTTGGGAGAAAGGGACTTGGACGAGGTTTCTGAAAAAGGATTTCATCATAATGAGCAAAGTGTACGTGTGGTTGAGTTTGTTGAGAAATGCGGCAGGGGGCTTAATTTGACATATGAGGTTATAGATGGAATTTTGAATCACAGAGGAAATGGGCAGCCTCATACTCTTGAAGGGAAAGTTGTCCAGATTTCAGATAAAATAGCTTATGTTAATCACGATATTGATGACTCTTTAAGAGCTGGAATATTGACAATTTCGGATATGCCGGAGGAAAGTATTTATGTCCTTGGAGAAAGTTCAAAAAAACGGATAAACTTTCTTATAAGAGATATTATAGAAAACAGCAAAGACAAAAATGATATTATTATGAATGAAAATGTTAAATCTTTGTTTTATAAACTTAGGGCTTTTATGTTTAATTATGTTTATCTTGGGGAAGAACTTGAAAAAGAACATAGAGTGTTTGCTGGTATTTTGAAGGTACTATATCAATATTATAAAAAAAATTTTGATAAAATACCAACTGAATTTGTAAAGTATTATAATGAAAACAGTGATTATGACAGTATTATATGTGATTATATCGCGGGAATGACAGACAGGTTTGCGTTGAAACAATATAAGAGTCTGTCTAAAAATCAGTTATAGTGAAAGAACTTAAAAAGAAGTAAAATAAATTTTTTTACTTCTTTTTAAGTTCTTTCACTATAAGGAAACTCTTAAAGGTGCAATAATGACTTTTTGTATACCTTTAAGAGTTTTTTTGTTTTAAGCGACTAAATCTATGTTGGCTCCTTGCATTAAAAATCTTTTAACCATTTCTTCTCCTTGATTATAAGGATTTAGTTTTGGCTCATCAATTGATTTTTTTGTGATGGTTCTGGTTGTTCCTCCGGAAACATAGGTTCTTCCACATTCGGGGCAAACGGATGTTTCAAGGGATACACTTACACTTAACAGTTTGTTTCCTTTTTTATTTCCCTCATTCACGGCGTTTTTTACGTGCTCTCTTTCGTGAGACGCTACTACTGAAGCGGAATTTTGAGGATTTATATGTCCTGGGGTTTTAAATGATACATTGGATTCATTTGAACCGTCAACATATTTTCTGTTTTTACAGGTTTGACATTCTGTTTTTTTAACTTGTGATGTCTTTCCTTGCTTCTGTGAGATATTGTTTTTTTCGCCATATCCTATATTATAATTGGAATAGCTTATACTGTTATTGTTTGGCGCTATTGAGTTTATCATAATTTTTCACCTGCCTTATATAGTAAAATTATTCAATATAAATTATAACATTTATGAAAAATTTTTTCAATAGACTTATTTCGAAACTTCGTATTTATACAAATATAGCCTTAAAAAATATTCAATTTAATGCTTCTTAACGCTTTCGGCGTTTAAAGAGCGAAACGCCTAACGCTAACATTGAATAAAATATTTTTTTATTGAATTGACATAATTTTATAGTTTCGAAAGAAGTCTAATACATAAGAATTGAAAAAAGATGTCTTCTTTCTTGGAAAAAACAAATTGGTCTTTTTGTATTTTTTTACTAAAATGGCTTGAAAGTGAAACTTTTTTTTAAAATTATTATTATTGTCTTGTATTTCATTGAAATATAAATAAAAAATAAAAGGAAATGTTGGTTTTGTGTCGAATATTAATTATAAAAGAAAATAGAGATTTGTCTTATTTGTAAACTGATTTTTTATTTGAATATGGTATATTTTTATTGGATTTTTTGGGGTTGAATTTATGTATTATTCGGATAATATTATTGAGGATATAAGAAATGGAAATGACATTGTTGATGTTATTGGTTCTTATGTCCAACTTAAACAAAAAGGCAGCGCTTATTTTGGTCTGTGTCCTTTTCATAGGGAGCGTACTCCTTCTTTTTCTGTTAGTCCTGACCAGCAGCTTTATCATTGTTTTGGGTGCAACGCAAGCGGGAATGTGTATAGTTTTATTATGCAAATTGAAAATTATGATTTTCTTGATTCGGTTAAATTTTTGGCGAACAGAATTAATTATGTTTTGCCAGAGTATGATTTTTCGGGTTATGCCACTAAAAATAATGAAATAAAAACTACTATTTATGAAATTCATAAAAAAGCTGCTAGATTTTATTATTCTGTTTTAAATAGTGATGAGGGTAAAAAAGCCATTCAATATCTTGATGATAGAAAAGTTTCTCTGAAGGCTAGAAAGAAATATGGTTTGGGATATGCTCCGCATAACAGAAGCCGTTTGTCATCTTATTTGCTTAAAGAAGGCTATGATGTGGAAGTGCTTGTTAAAAGCGGTCTTGTTTTTTCGGATAAAAAGGGCGGCTGTTATGATAAGTTTTTTGACCGTCTTATGTTTCCTATTATTGATGTTCAAGGCAGAATTATTGCTTTTGGCGGACGTATTATAGGGAATGGTGAACCTAAATATCTTAATTCTCCGGATACTCCGATTTTTAAGAAAAGTCAAAATTTGTATAGTATTAATTTTGCGAGAAAATCGGGCAGTAAAGAATTTATACTTGTTGAGGGGTATATGGACGTTATAAGCCTTTATCAGGCTGGTTTTCATAATGTTATAGCCGCTTTGGGCACAGCTTTTAATGATGAGCACGCCAGAACTTTGAAAAGATATGCCAACAGTGCTGTTTTGCTTTTTGACAGTGATTCGGCAGGGACTAACGCTGTTCTTAGGGCTGGGCCTGTTTTGAGAGAAAATGGTATTGGCGTTAAGGTACTTAGAGTTAAAGACGCTAAAGACCCGGATGAGTATATTAAGAAATTTGGGTCAGAGGCTTTTAATGATTTGCTGAACAGAGAGGCAAAGAGTTTTATTCTTTTTCAAATAGAATGTGAGAGAAATAAATATAATCTTGAGGTTACAGATGAAAAAATTATGTTTACAAACAGCGTCGCTAAAATTTTATCGGAACTTGACAATAATATTGAGAAGGACGCTTATATAGGAGAAACTGTTCGGCTTACAGGTATATCGAGGGACGCTATTGCTAATGAGATTGCCAAGATTTCACAAAACATTGTTGTTAATCTCTCTCCGAAAAAGTATAATAAGCCAAAACATCAGATTAATGTGCGGGGTGTTGATAATGGAAAACAGAATATTATTAAAATTATGACGTTAAATTATAACGATTATAAGAAAATAAGAGAAGTTTTATCTCCAGAGGAATTTATTAATCCCGTGTATGTTAAGCTTGTTAAAATTATTGATGATTTTTATAAAAAAGGACAAAGTATATATTCCGCTGAAATTGTTAATTATTTTGATTCTCTTGAGGAACAGAGGATTGTTTCGGATATTTTTCTTCTGCAAAGGGAATTTGATGATATTAAATCTATGGAAAAGGCTGTAAACGATGAGGTTAGGGCGATTAAACGGTTTTATTTGAATAATGTTCTTATGCCTGAGGCTTCTGATGTGGAAACCCTTCAAAAATTTATTATTGAGAAAAAAAATATTGACACTTTGAATATTACACTTTCAGATGGTTAGAATAAAGACAAAAGAAAGGAAGGATTATTTTGAAATCCATTGATGAAAACGTATTTGCTATCCGATTGAAAGAACTTTTGGCTCTTGGCAAAAAGAAAAAAGGTGTTCTTGAATATAAGGAAATAATGGATTTTTTGGCTGATATTGAACTTGATTCCGAGCAGATTGACAAGATATATGAATATTTGGAAAGTCAAGGTATTGATGTGATGGGTGTTGTTGAACTTGAAGACGATGGTGAAAAAGATTTAGATTTGTCAATTAATGACGGAAGCATAAATATTGACGACCACGTTCGTATGTATTTGAAAGAAATAGGAAAAGTTTCTCTTTTAAGCGCCGATGAGGAAACAGAACTTGCTAAACGTATGGAAGAAGGGGACGAATATGCCAAAAAACGTCTTGCGGAAGCAAATCTTAGACTTGTGGTGAGTATTGCTAAAAGATATGTTGGCAGAGGAATGCTTTTTCTTGACCTTATTCAAGAGGGAAATCTTGGACTTATTAAAGCTGTTGAGAAATTTGACTACAGAAAAGGGTATAAATTCAGCACTTATGCTACGTGGTGGATTAGACAGGCAATTACAAGAGCAATTGCTGACCAGGCACGTACCATAAGAATTCCTGTTCATATGGTTGAAACAATTAATAAGCTTATACGAGTTTCAAGACAGCTTTTGCAGGAACTTGGCAGAGAGCCTTCTGACGAGGAGCTTGCAAAGGAAATGCAGATGCCGGTTGACAAAGTGAGAGAAATTAGAAAAATTGCCCAGGAACCTGTTTCTCTTGAAACCCCTATAGGAGAAGAGGAGGATAGTCATTTGGGAGATTTTATTCCTGATGAGGATATTCCGGCTCCAGCGGAGGCTGCCGCTTTTACACTTCTTAAGGAACAGCTTATTAATGTTTTGGATACTTTGACGGAGAGAGAGGAAAAAGTTTTGCGTCTTCGTTTTGGACTTGATGATGGGAGAGCGAGAACTCTTGAAGAGGTTGGAAAGGAATTTAAGGTTACAAGAGAGAGAATTAGACAGATTGAGGCTAAGGCGCTGAGAAAATTGAGGCATCCAAGCAGGAGTAAAAAACTCAAAGATTATCTTGAATAATAAAGAGGCTGTTTTGATGCAGCCTCTTTATAATATATTTTAGGAGGATAAGTTTTGGTTATATCTGAAAGATTGAAAACAATTATAAGCTGCGCTAAGAAATGTAATTTTCTTGTTGATGTGGGAACTGACCACGCTTATATTCCTATATGCCTTGTAAAATCTGGAATTGCGGAAAAGGCTGTCGCTTGTGATATCAGCAAAGGTTCTGTTGAAAAAGCGAAAAAAAATATTCAAATACATAATTATTCGGATTTTATTGAAACAAGGCTTGGTGACGGGCTTAGAGTTATTGAGGAAAATGAAAAGCCTGACCAGATTATTATTGCTGGTATGGGCGGTATGCTGACGGTTGATATTCTTAATGGTTCAAAGAAAACAGTCGGTTTTGCCGAAAGACTTATTTTGCAGCCTCAAAGGGACATAGATAAAGTAAGAAGAACAGTTCACGAATTTGGATTTAAAATAATTGATGAAAAAATGATTTTTGAGGACGGAAAATACTATAATATTGTTATTTGCGAAAAAGGTATGGATTGTGTTTATACAGAAGAAGATTATTTCTTTGGAAAATTGCTCATTGAAACAAAAAATGAAATTTTAAAGAAATATGTGGAGTTTGAACTTAATAAGATTAATAGTATATTGTTTTCTATGGAAGAAAAAATAGGGAAGGAAAAACAAAACGATTTATTTTTGAAAAGATTTGAGGAACTTAAAGAAAAAAAGGTTTTATATGAAGGTGTCTGTAAAACTGTGGCCTGCTGTCCTGTCATACACACTGACTTAGAATGAAACCTTGGGCTTTCAGCCCAAACCCGACTTCCTGGTCAGTGTTTTTGGCTTTGCCAAAAATCGGCTCACGCCGACCGCACTTCTTTGCGGCACTACTTAAAAGAAAGAAGCAAAGAACTTTTATGCGAAACTACGTTTCGCTGTTTAAAAAATCGCAGCTGCCGTTTTGTGTTATGGGTCAAGGGACTAGTCCCTTGCAGGGTGTGGGACAGCGTCCATATGCACTAAGTTAATATAAAAACCTTGGAGACTCCGTCTCCAAACCTCCGCAAACATAGTCAGTGCTTTTGGCAAAGCCAAAAGCCGGCTTACGCCGTCCGCAC
>CAOJPS010000165.1 GCA_948441255.1 uncultured Eubacteriaceae bacterium
GCTTTAACTGTATTAAACCCTGCTCTTTCAGAAATTCCCTGTTTACTCGCTCCGCTGTTCATAGAACCTCTCTGAGAAACATACACATCAATTTTATCGGCATTCATAAGGATTTTTTCTTCTCCAAATTCAGCAATAGAACTTCCCTTTTCAATAGCTTCAGCATTTTTGGCGATATTATTGCCTCCAGCATATTCAATAGCGATTCCCGCCATAGAATCAGCAGTAACAGTTCTCACATTTGTTTCTGTTGATTCAAAAAAAATAGTCTGTTTTTTATTAATCGTCGAAGTAATATTCTTTATATTGTTAAGTTCTTTGTGAAATTCATCAAGAAGTATTTTAGCATTATCCTCTGTTCCCGTAATCAAAGCAAGTTTATTTATATAACTGTCAAATTCATCAAATTTATCAGGATAAAGAGAAACAACTTTTATTCCAGTATTTTCAATAGCCTTCACATAATCGGGAGCTCTTCTTCTAACAAAAGGACGAATAATAACCAAATCTGGATTTGCCGAAATAATAGATTCAGGATCACCATTATAATCAAACATATCCAAACACGCCGCTTCCGGAGGATAAGTACAAGTCTTATAACCTCCTATAATTTTATCTCCAGCTCCAAGATAAAATAAATTTTCAGTATGAGCCGAATACAGAGATATTATTCTTTCCGCGGGTTTGTCCATATTTATTTCAGTTCCGTCATCATCAATAAAACTTATAACACTATTTTCAAAATTATCGTCTTTTTCATCATTGTGTTCATCTTTTTCACACCCTAATAAGTTTACAATAAGACAGAAGAAAAACAAACTCAATTTTAAAATTTTCATAAACACATCACATCTCTTACTCATTGATTTCTTCTGTTTCTTCATTCATAGCGTCTTGACAATGTTTAACAAACATATTCTGAATATCGGAATATTCTCCAAGACCTTTCAAAATACACTCAACCTCATAACCTTCTTTTTTAAGCTGAGTTTTCCAGCTATCTTCTTCATCACCCGCCATATCATTAGTGGCGTGGTCGCCAGCTACAATCATAAGCGGAATAAGAAAAACTTTTTTAGGTTTAAATTTTACAAGATCAGATTTTATTTTATCAAAATCTGGATATCCCTCAACTGTGCCAACAAAAGCATTATCATATCCCATTGCCTTGAATCTGTAATCCAAAGCTGAATAAGAAGCATTAGCAAAGTGGGCTGTACCGTGTCCCATAAATACAACAGCGCAGTTTTTGTCAGAAAGCTGAGGAGTATCTTTAGCAATAGCGTTAACAACATCGGCATAGTCAGCGCTTGAAGTCAGCAAAGGTTTTCCGTATTTAATCGAAACAAAATTTTTTTCAAAAGGTTCTGTAAGTTTTTTCATTTCATCATATTCCTCACCATTCATTACGTGAGTAGGCTGAATAACAACAGTTCCATAACCATCGTTCACAAGCTTTGTCATAGCCTCTGTAACATTATCTATTTTTTCACCATCACGCGCGGCGACTTTATCAATAATTGTCTGACTTGTAAAAGCTCGTTTTTGGTCATAATCCGCAAATGCTTCAGCAATTTTCTTTTCAACAGAACCAATAGTTTTTTCACGGGATTTATTATAGCTTGTACCAAAACTAACAACAAGGACAGCCTTTTTATTAATGTCACCTTTTATTGTGTCGTTACTTGCGTTATCAGAAATTTTTTCTGTAGGTTCCTCAACAACGGCGTTTACCTCTGTAATATCACCTTTTTCATTAGAACAACCTCCCAAAATAAACGAAGAAGATAATAAAACCATTCCAATCAACCCCAAAATTTTAGATTTCATATGTAAACTCCTTTATAATAAATTTTTATAATATTATACGGAAGTATTTTTTATTATAATCTATATCCACCTCTACATTAAATACTTCCCGAAAAAATTCATTATTAAGTAAATCCCTTGGTTTTCCAAAGGAATAAACTTCACCATTTTTTAAAGCAATAATTTTATCACTTTTCTCAAAAGCAAGATTAATATCGTGCAATATATTAACAACAGCCGTACCATTTTTTTTACATACATTCAAAATAATCTCCATCATTTCTATTCTTGCCGATATATCAAGACCGCTCATAGCTTCGTCAAGAAATAATAATTTTGGTTTCTGTGCCAAAGCTCTAGCAAGTAAAACCCTTTGAAGCTGACCTCCGCTTATATGATTTATGTTTTTATTAGCAAACTGTAAAGTATCTGTCAGTTCCATAATATTCGTAATAAAATCAATATCTTCTTTTCTTGTTATAATTGAGTTTTTTCTATGAGGATAAAGCCCCATAGACACTACTTCAAAACAATTAAACATAAATTTATAGTCAAAGTTTTGATATAAAACAGCAATTTCTTTAGCTCTGTCTAAATGTTTAATTTTTCTGATATCTTTTCCTTTATAAATAATCTTTCCTTTATAGCCGCCAACAAGACCGTTAATAACTTTTAAAAGTGTAGATTTACCACTTCCATTTTCACCTATAACAGAAATCATTTCTCCCTCATTAACTTCAAGACAAATATTTTTTAAAAAAGGTTTTCTATCATATCCAAAATATAAATTTTCAATTTTCAAAATTTCAGTCATTTATATCAACTTCTTTCTCTATGGGTAAACACAAATATAAAGAAAGGTCCTCCTATAAGAGTTGTTAAAACTCCAACAGGAATTTCTCCGTTTGATAAAATTCTTGTAATAGAATCAGCTAATAACAGCAAAACAGCTCCAAATAAAGCGGAAATAGGAATAAGCGCTCTATTTTTAGATGTAATCCAGAATCTAAGCAAATGAGGTACAATAAGACCTATAAAACCAATAACACCACAAACTGAAACACAAACAGCCGTAATAACAGAACCTATAATTAAAAATATCAACCTTGTTTTACTTGTATCAACCCCAAGAGAATCCGCTGTACTGTCACCAAGAGTCATAATATCAAGACGCCTAGCTAAAAACATAGAAAATATTATACAAGCCACAGAAACAGGAGCAACAAGAAAAACATCATTCCAGCCTTTAGCAGATAAACTCCCCATTATCCAAAACACAATAGCACTAACATTTTCTCCTGCCAGCATTTTAATAAAACTAACACCTGATGACAATATTGAGCTTATAATAATGCCTGATATAATAAGATTTGAACTTTCAAATCCAGTACCATTTTTAGAGATTAAAATAACAAAAATAAGTGTAATAAAAGCTCCGATTAAAGCCGAAAGCACTGTAGGAAAATAAATTCCTGATATTAGATTAAAAATAATTGCCAGAGAAGCTCCAAAACTTGCTCCTGTAGAAATTCCAAGAGTATATGGGTCGGCAAGAGGATTTTGAAGTATTCCTTGAAAAATAACTCCCGAAATAGCAAGTCCCATACCAACAAAGCAAGCACATAATATTCTAGGCAGTCTTATATCCCAAATAACCGCCGCCGCGTTTTCTTTAACCGTTATTTCAATACCAACAATCTTATTTAATATAATATCTAAAATATCACCAAGTTCAATTTCCATAGCGCCCATACATAGACCAGCAACGGCAATAAGCGCTAACAAAATAGTTAGAATAGCAAAAACAGCTATATATTTAATTTTATTGAGTTTTATTATACCGCTAATATCATTCCGCATAAAATTCACCCGCCATTAAACCGCAAAAATACTATCTTTTAATTTTATATATAAGAGCGTTGACAATAGCAGCGGCAATATTGCTTCCCCCTTTGTTGCCTTTTGAAATAATATAAGGCACAGAACTTTTTAAAATAAGTTCTTTTGACTCAATAACATTAACAAATCCAACAGGTACGCCAATAACAACCTTTGGATTTAACTTTTTTTCTTTTATAAGCTTGTCAATCCATATAAGGGCAGTAGGAGCGTTGCCTATAGCAAATATAAGTTCTCCCTTAACAGAACAAGCTTTTTCCATACTCACTATAGCTCTTGTAACTCCTCGTTCTTTAGCTTCTTTAGCTACATCTCTATCACTCATAAAACATTTAACCTCTCCGCCAAGCTGAGCCACAATTTTTTTATTAATTCCAGAAAAAGCCATATTGGTATCGGTAATAATAGACGCCCCATTTTTAATTGCTGAAAGCGCTTTATCAACAACCCCATCCGAAAAAATAAGATTATCGGCATAATCAAAATCAGCAGAAGTGTGAATAACTCTTTTAACGATATCATCTTTTCCATCGCCAAAAATTCTTCCGTTAAGACCTTTGGTTATAATCTCAAAACTTTTTCTTTCTATATCCATAGGTTTAACAATATCTATTGACATTTTTTCACCTCCGAAACAATTGCCGAAATCATATAATTAATATCAGCCTTTTCACTGACAATAGTTCTGATTTTATATTTTAAAGCCTCATTATTTGTTTTTTCACCAATGCAAACACCAATAAATTTATCATAACCTGCTTTTACTAATGAAGTAAACGCCTCAACAGTTGACTTGGAAGTAAAAGTCACAAAATCAACTGTTCCGCTTTCAATTTTTCTTTTAATATTATCATCAATACAATTTTTATATTTAGTATAGTAAACAGCGGTATCGTCAAACTCAATTCCCGAGTTTTTAAGTTCCTCAATTATTTCATCAGAACCATTTTTCGCTCTGAGAAGCAAAACCTTTTTGTTCTTAGCTTTTTTTCCAAGCAAAGAGCCAAGACTTTTTCCATCATAGGATTCAGGCATAATATCAGCAAACAGACCATATTTTTCAAGTTCAGCTCCTGTTGCTTCTCCAATGACAGCAATTTTTTTATTTCCAAAAATTCTTCCATCAATTTTTTTTTCATATAGTTTCTCAAAAACACTTTTAACTCCAAAAGGGCTGGTAAAGACGATGATATCATAAGCTTTTATTTTAATTATAATGTCTTCAATAAGAGAATCTTCAATAACGCTTATTGTTTCAATGCAGGGATATTCTATAACATCAGCGCCTAAATTTTTTAAATTCTCAGAAAGCAAATCGATTCTGTCTTTAGGTCTTGTAACAACAATACATTTACCTTTAAGCGGCAATTTGCTAAACCAATCAAAATGCTTGCTAAGTTTGCAAACCTCTCCAACAATTATAATAGAAGGACTTTTAATATTTTCTTTTTTGCATATTTCCTCAATAGTATCAACCGTAGCGATAATTTTTTTTTGATTAAATTTAGTGCCATTTTCAATAACCCCACACGGCATATCTTTTTTCATACCGTTTGAAATAAGTCCATTCATTATATTGCCTATATTAGCTGTGCCCATAAGAAATATAAGAGTTCCCTCACATTCAACACAATTTTTAAAATTTATTTTCAAAGCTTCATTATTTTTTTGATGACCGGTTATAATATGAACAGATGAAACAAAATCTCTATGAGTGACCGGAATGCCCGCATAAGCTGGAACAGCCAAAGCTGATGTTATTCCCGGTACAACCTCAAATTCAACACTATTTTCTTTTAAAAAATCAAGTTCCTCCCCTCCTCTGCCAAATAAAAAACAATCACCGCCTTTAAGTCTTACCACATTCTTTCCATCAAGAGCTTTTTCGAGTAACAATTTATTTATATTACTTTGAGAAACTTTATGCTTTGAGCTTTCTTTTCCTACGTCAATCTTCTCCGCACTTTCAGGAATAATATTTATAATATCCTCTCCAACAAGTCTGTCATATATAACAACATCAGCACTTTTTATAAGTTCATATCCTTTAATTGTTAATAGCCCCAAATCTCCTGGTCCCGCTCCAACAAGCGTAACTTTACCTTTCATACTTATAAATCACTTCCTTTATTTTTTCCGCAAGTTCAATGCCAAGTTCCTCACCATCGTCAATATTTCCCAAAATGCTTTTAATTTCAAAAATACTGTCATCAGCGTAAAATCCTGTAATTTTAATTTTATTATTTTTTAGTTCCGCAAATGCCGCTATAGGAGAAGAACAGCCGCCATCAAATTTTCTCACAAACGCTCTTTCCGCTTTTGAGCAAATCTCCGACTCTTTATCATTAACATACTTCATAAAATCAAAATATTCTCCTTTTCTTGTTTGAACAGCTATAACTCCCTGTCCTGCCGCGGGAATAATTTCTTTTTCC
>CAOJPS010000166.1 GCA_948441255.1 uncultured Eubacteriaceae bacterium
ACTGAAAAATATCATCTAAAATCTGTTTTATTGAATTATGCGGTATTGCCTTAAACTTTCTTTATAGCTTTGGGAACAAAATTTTTGCTTTTCCAATAAGTTTCTTTGCTTTTAATCCACATATAAGTTACGCAAACGCAGACAATACCAATAATAAATCCTATTAATTCACTGTTTGTTATTCCTATTGCTTTTGCGGCAAATATGCCGATTGCTGTACCTATTATTAGGGATAAAAAAGGAAGACCGTACATTATGGCGACCGCGGCTATAAAGTTTGATTCTTCCAAAACAATCTCAACATTATCTCCTATTTCCGCACCGCATTGATTATATGCCTTTATAATCATATCTTTTGATTCTAATCCTGCTGTACAAGCTCTGCATTTAGCACAGGCTTCGGTTCTTTTTAGCTTGACAACTACCTTATTTTCCTCAGCGTCAATAACACTGCCTATTTCAGCCATATTGTGACCTCCTTTAAAATATAAAGGGTATAGGAAATACCGCATAATAACGTAATAAAAATAATTTTTGAATTGTGCAGTGTTTCCTATAGTTTATTTTTAAGTGTAATTACTATATATAAGAAACTTGATATATTATAGCATTATCAGTAACTTTCGTCAAGCGCTTAAAAATGATATTTTCTATAAATACGTCGGTTTGACTTATACTGATTTATATGTTAAAATTAAGAAAATATCGCACAAAGGATAATATAGTCAATAAACTTAAAAATTGACTATAAAAATAATTTTTCAAACTTAAGGAAATACCGCACAATTATAATTTCACAGATTTTGCTGATATTTTCCATTACTTTGTCAAAATCTCTTAACATAGGCTCCGACTATGTTTGCGAGCTTTTTCCTTGTACTGAAAAATATCATCTAAAATCTGTTTTATTGAATTATGCGGTATTTCCTTAAAATTTCCATTGTTGTGTCATTTTTATTTTTGAATTGTGAGGTATTTTTATGTATAAGCTATTAAAAACCGAAGGACGAGCAAAAAGAGGTGAGTTTATAACACCTCACGGAATTATACAAACACCTGTTTTTATGAATGTTGGAACGGCGGGAGCAATTAAAGGCGCTGTTTCCAGTTTTGACCTTAAAGATATTAAATGCCAGGTTGAACTTTCAAATACTTATCATTTGCATTTAAGGCCAGGCGATAAAACTATTAAACAATTTGGAGGACTTCACAGGTTTATGGTATGGGACAGACCTATTTTGACGGATTCTGGAGGGTTTCAGGTTTTTTCTCTTACTTCTTTAAGAAAAATTAAAGAGGAAGGAGTTTATTTTTCCTCTCATATTGACGGAAGAAAAATTTTTATGGGTCCTGAAGAAAGTATTGAAATTCAATCGAATCTTGGCTCTACAATAGCTATGGCTTTTGACGAGTGTGCTCCGTATCCTGCTGAAAAGGATTATATGAATAATTCTGTTTCCAGAACTACAAGATGGCTTGAAAGATGTATAAATAAAATTGGCGAACTTAACGCTCGTGAGGATACTATAAACAAAAAGCAAATGCTTTTTGGAATTAATCAAGGTGGTACTTATGAGGATATAAGAATTGCCCACGCGAAAAGAATCTCTGAATTTGATTTGGATGGATATGCTATTGGAGGACTTGCCGTAGGTGAGGTTCACTCTGAAATGTATCGTATTATTGAGGAAGTTGTGCCTTATTTGCCTAAAAACAAACCTACGTATCTTATGGGGGTGGGGACGCCCGCTAATATTCTTGAGGCGGTTGAAAGAGGAGTTGATTTCTTTGATTGTGTTTTGCCGGCAAGAAACGGCAGGCACGCTAATGTGTATACAAACAGCGGAAAGCTAAATCTTTTGAACGCTAAATATGAACTTGATGATACGCCTATTTCAGAAGACTGTGATTGTCCTGTATGCAAACATTATTCAAAGGCATATATACGTCATCTTTTTAAGGCTAAGGAAATGCTCGCTATGAGGTTTTGTGTTTTGCATAATTTATATTTCTTTAACAATATGATGGAAGAAATAAGAAACGCTCTTGATTTGGGCAACTTTGCAGGGTACAAGAGAATGAGACTTGACGGTTTTTTGGAAAACGATAATATAAAACCTTGAGATTTTGCCCTATATATAGTAACTTAGAACCGCAAGACAGCGTCTTAATGCGTATGGGAATGCGGGACAGTGTGTCTTTACTTATTTTGGGTTATGTGTTAGTATTAGTATAAATATATAATGTTATCTTGAAGCTGAAAAATAAATATTTTATGGAAAGGGAAAACGTATGAATAATATAAGACGAATATTTGTTGAAAAAAAGAAAAAACGTGATATCGAAGCAAGTCATCTATTTAATGACGTTAAAGAGAATCTTGGAATTTCATCCCTTTTGGGAGTTAGAATTTTAAACAGATATGATATGGACGGAATTTCTGATGAACATTATGAACTTGCTAAAAACACTATTTTTTCGGAACCTCCTGTTGATTCTATTTATGAGGAGAGTTTTGAATGCGGCAGTGATGAGGTTATGTTTGGTATGGAATATCTTCCGGGACAGTATGACCAAAGAGCGGATTCCGCTATGCAGTGTATTCAAATTATTACCTGCGAGGATATGCCTAAAATAAATGTCGCTAAAATTTTTGTGCTTAAAGGAGATTTGTCTGATTCAGAAATTGAGGAAATTAAAAGATATTGCGTTAATCCTGTTGACTCGAGAATCGCTTCTCTTGAAAAACCCGAAACTCTTGATATGGAAATATCAATGCCGGGAGATGTGAAAATTTATGACGGATTTATTGATAAAACAGATGAAGAAATTGTTGAGATGCGTCAGAATCTTGGACTTGCTATGAGTGATGAGGATTTGATTTTCTGCCGTGATTATTTTAAAAATACAGAAAAGAGAAATCCTTCAATTACGGAAATAAGAGTTATTGATACATATTGGTCTGACCATTGCCGTCATACGACTTTCGCTACTAATATTAATAATATAGATATTGAGGATGGATTTTATAAAAAACCTCTTGAAGACGCTTTGAATATGTATATGGAACAAAGGAAAGTTCTTTACGCTGGCAAAAATAAAAGTATTTGCCTTATGGATATTGCTGTTATGGGAATGAAAGCGCTTAAAGCTAACGGAACTTTGGATAATCTTGATGAGTCTGATGAAATTAATGCTTGCAGCATAGTTGTTCCTGTTGATATTGACGGCAAAGAGGAAGACTGGCTTATTATGTTCAAAAATGAAACCCATAATCATCCAACAGTAATTGAACCGTTTGGAGGCGCCGCTACTTGCCTTGGCTGAGCTATCAGAGACCCTCTTTCGGGAAGAGCTTATGTGTATCAGGCTATGAGAGTTACGGGAAGCGGCGACCCAAGAACGCCAGTTTCTGAAACTCTTCCGGGAAAACTGCCGCAAAGAAAAATTACAACTTCCGCCGCTCACGGTTACAGCGCTTATGGCAATCAAATTGGTCTTGCTACAGGTCACGTTTCTGAAATATATGACGAGGGATATGTCGCGAAACGTATGGAAATAGGGGCTGTAATAGGAGCTGTTCCTAAAAGTAACGTTGTTAGGGAAGTTCCTAAAGAGGGTGATGTTATTATTCTTGTTGGAGGACGTACCGGACGTGACGGCTGTGGAGGAGCGACGGGTTCTTCGAAAGAACATAACGAGGATTCTATTTTAACCTGCGGAGCTGAAGTTCAAAAGGGTAACGCGCCAACAGAAAGAAAACTTCAAAGACTGTTTAAAAACTGTAAAGTCAGCGCTATGATAAAAAGATGCAATGATTTTGGCGCCGGAGGGGTTTCGGTGGCTATCGGAGAACTGGCGGAGGGGCTTGTTATTAATCTTGACAGGGTTCCTAAAAAATATGAGGGGCTTGATGGTACAGAACATGCTATTAATGAATCGCAGGAAAGAATGTCCGTTGTTGTGAAAAAAAAATACGCAGAAAAATTTATTGACTTCTCAAATAAAGAAAATCTTGAGGCAACGGAAGTGGCGGAAGTTACTTCTGACAGACGTCTTAAAATGATGTGGAGAGGAAAAGATATTGTTAATATTTCGAGAGATTTTCTTGATACAAACGGCGCTGTTCAAAATACAGATGTTTTTGTTAAAATGCCTGAGAAAATGAACAGAAACAAGATATCGGAGAAAGACATTAAAAAAGCGTGGCTTGATAATCTTAAACAATTGAATGTTGCTTGTCAGAAAGGTTTGGTTGAGAGGTTTGATTCTACTATTGGAGCGAATACAGTGCTTATGCCTTTTGGCGGTAAAACTCAGATGACGCCGTCAGAGGTTATGGCAGCGAAAGTTCCTGTTTTGAAAGGTGATACTACTACAGCGACTTTAATGTCTTATGGTTATAACCCTACAGTTGCTAAATGGAGTCCTTTTCACGGGGCTGTTTATGCTGTTGTGGAATCGATTTCTAAAATTATTGCCGCCGGCGGAAATTATAAAAGTATAAGACTTACTTTTCAGGAATATTTTGAAAGACTTGGAAAGGATTCTGAAAAATGGGGAAAACCTTTTGCCGCTCTTTTGGGGGGATTTCTTGCTCAGATGAAGCTTGGTACTGCCGCTATCGGCGGGAAAGACAGTATGTCAGGGACTTTTAAAGATTTGACTGTTCCTCCTACACTTGTTTCATTTGCCGTTGATGTCGCTAAGACTGATAATATTATTTCTTCCGAGTTTAAAAAGGCGAATAGTATACTTGTGAAACTTTCGGCTGCTTATGATAATTATGATTTGCCGGACTTTGATAAGCTTATTGATAATTTTGTTAAGGTAAATGAACTTATTAGAGATAAGAAGATTATATCGGCTTATACTATTGGTGTTGGAGGCATAGGAGCCGCTGTAAGCAAAATGGGATTTGGCAATAGAATTGGTGCGAAAATTGATTCGGAGGATTTATTTGATTTTTCATATGGTTCGTTTGTATTTGAGATGAATTGTGAAAAAGATGAAATTTCTAATTTGTTTGAAGGGTTTGACTATGAAATTATCGGCGTGACATTGGATGATGAAAAATTTGTTGTGAATGGCGTTGATATTTCTATGGAAGAGGCTTTGGAATCGTGGGTTAAACCTCTTGAAAAGATTTTCCCGACAAAATTTTATGACAAAGTTAATAAAGAAGATATTGATATTAAACAGTTTAATGTTATTGAAAAGAAAATAAGCGGAAAGGGACTTGCTAGTCCTCGCGTATTTATTCCAGTATTTCCGGGGACAAACTGTGAATTTGATTCTAAAAAGGCTTTTGAGAATGCGGGCGCGGTTGCTGAAACTTTGGTTATAAGTAATCTTAAAACTTCCTGGCTTGAACAGTCTATTGATAAAATGGTTGAGATGATTAAAAAATCTCAGATAATTATGGTTCCAGGAGGTTTTAGCGCTGGAGATGAGCCGGAGGGTTCTGGAAAATTTATTGCCGCTGTATTCAGAAATCCTAAGGTTAAGGACGCCGTTATGGAACTTCTTAAAAACAGAGACGGTTTGATACTTGGTATTTGCAACGGATTTCAGGCGCTTATTAAGCTGGGGCTTGTTCCTTATGGAGAAATAAGAGATATGGACGATAATAGTCCTACATTGACATTTAATACTATTGGACGGCATATTTCTTGTTTGACTTCTACCAAAGTTGTTTCAAATAAATCCCCTTGGCTTTGGAATGTTGATGCCGGAGATATTCATAAAGTGGCTGTTTCACACGGTGAGGGCAGGTTTGTCGCAAGTGATTCCGTTATAAAAAATCTTGCGGAAAACGGACAAATAGCTACTCAATATGTGGACGAGGACGGAAAAGCCTCTTATGATATTAAATATAACCCTAATGGTTCGCTGTACGCTATTGAAGGTATTACAAGCCCTGATGGAAAGGTGTTTGGAAAAATGGGACATTCTGAGCGTATTGGGAATAGTCTTTACAAAAATGTTATTGGTGATAAAGACCAAAAACTTTTTAAATCCGGGGTTGAGTATTTTGGGTAGGTTTATTTGAAGGAAACTTTAGGAAACACCGCATAATAAAGTAATAAAAATAATTTTTTAAAATTAATACCG
>CAOJPS010000167.1 GCA_948441255.1 uncultured Eubacteriaceae bacterium
ACGTTATCTATATATTTTTACTATCATTAATAAAGTATACTTTATTAGGGATTTTGAATTATAGCTTTAATTTCATTTACTATTCTATAATAGGTTGTTTCACTGGCTCCTATCATTTCCATAGCTTGTTTTTGAGTTATCTTATGTTCCTTAAATTGTTTATATATGTGAATATACTCCTTTGCGTCATATTTTTGAGGTCTGCCAAACTTGACACCTTTCGCCTTTGCCGCCGCTATTCCCTCCGACTGTCTTTGTATAATGTTCTTTCTTTCATTTTCAGCTACATATGAAAGTAACTGTAAAACTAAATCACTGATAAACATACCTAAAAAGTCCTTATGTTGCGTTGTGTCTAATACAGGAATGTCAAGAACAACAATATCAGCGTTTTTAGTCTTTGTTATTTCCCTCCATTGCTCAATAATCTCGTTGTAGTTTCTACCAAGTCTGTCTATACTTTTTATAATAAGTATATCGCCTTTTTTTATCTTTTTTAACATTCTTTGGTACTCACTTCTCTTAAAATCCTTTCCACTCTGTTTGTCCATAAAGATTTTATCAATTTTTCTTCCGCACTCACTTAACGCAATAAGCTGTCTGTCTTCGTGCTGTTCTTTTGTTGATACTCTAACGTATCCGTATATCATTATTAATCACCTCTTAATTTGCATTATAGCAAAATAAGAGGTGATTTTTTTTATTTCGAATATGTTTAAAGGCATATACCATTTCTCTTGCTCTTTACATATAGATTTCCTCCTTGCAGTGGTTCTTTTTATAAAGTTCCTTATATGTATAACTCCCAATAAACCCTCTGTTGTTTTAGCTATACCCTTTATGACTTTTATAATATATTACTTGCTAAGTGCTTCTATATTCTTTTTATACTTCCTTTTTTAGTCTATACTCTCCTATTTCTCATTTTACAGACATAGACAAATAGTTTTTGATTTTCTTATATATAACTCTGACTCCTTTATAGGTATAGTTCTTTCATTGAGGGGCTATCTCCATTAAGAGTAAGAGGTTTCTTTCTTGATGTTTCTATCTTTTATTAAAAACTTCCATCATATTAGGGGTTATTTCATCAAAATAGATGTTTTGTTTTTTTATTTATGCTCCAGAGCTTAGGGAAGTTTGAGCATAGGAACCTTTAAGGGAAGGTTCCCCTACTGTATTTTTTGCCCCGTCGCCCTTTTAGCCGTCACACACCCCGATTGTAGACCCTTGTTACCTTTACTGGTGTTACTGCTCCCCAAACACCTAACAAGGATGGTATAAATACCAAGCAGTCCTCCGTATAGCAGTTTAATGAGTTGCTATCAATCTCATTGACGTTCAGACGACCTTAATGTAACCGGGGTAACAATCGTCTGCCGACTGGATTTTATAGCATCGGCTCCAGTGAACCTTATACTGTTTTTTATGAGGTATCGTTTGCGTTTATCCTCATTGTACAAAACAATTTATAAGTATTAATACCTTATAAATTTTCCGTTGTCTCATACAAAATATTTAATTTTTATTCTACATACCTATCATTTTTTGGTATCAAATCACCCTAAATTGGCACTCGCAGGTTAAATTTTTATTTTGTCTATTTACTTCTTAACAGTAATTAAGTATTGAACCCTGTACTATTTTTAGAGAAGTATCATTTGCTATCACATATTTTATAAAATTATATTGATAGTCTTTAATTGAATATCCTAATAAACAATACCTCTCTTATCAGGTAATAGTATGCAGAACATACCATTCTAATAAGAACATCTATAACTGATTATTTCTTTAAACTTTTGCTAAGTATCTCTATATTCTTTCTAATCCTCTTAAACTCCCTCTTTTAGTTTATATTGCATTTTACAAATATAGACAAGTACTTTTTGATTTTCTCACTATATCACTCTAATTTTTTACAGGTAAATACAATTAAGAGGTGCAACGTCTATCGCACCTCCTAATAAACACACTTATTTTGTTCAATTTCAGAAGTATTTAAGATATGTTACTTCTTTCCTTATTAGTTAATCACACTCTGCATAACTATACTGTATAAATGCCTAAAGTATATGATTTATTCCTCTTCTAATACTTTTATATTCCATCTTGTAGTATCGTTTTACCTTAGTTTATTCTATAATATATACAAGTTGTTTTTGATTTTTACACTTTTCTCATTGATTCCTTTATAGGTAATATAATAAGAGGTACAATATTTATCGCACCTCTTAATAAACACATTTATTTTATTCAAATTCATATGAGTATTTAAAATATGTTACTCCTTTTCCTTCAGTCAATTATATTTTATATAACCATATTGTATAAGTATTTATAATATATTACTTCTTTTATTATTAGTAAATTATCATCTTGTATATACAATTTATATAAGTATTTAAAATATGTTACTCCTTTTCCTTTAGTCAATTATACTTTATATAACCACATTATATAAGTATTTATAATATATTACTTCTTTTATTTTAGTAAATTATCATCTTGTATATCCAATTACAAAAGTATTTGAAATATAGTATTTCTTTATTTATTAGTTAATAAAACTTTATTCAACATTATAGCAAAATCAAGAGGTAATTCTTTATACTGTAAACCTATTCAAATCCCCATAAACTTTTATATAACTATTATAACTATTATTACCACTATTTCATTGATTTGCTTTTAAACCCCTTTTATCGCCGTTCTGACGCGTTTTTCTATTTCTTTGTGAAATTATTCATTCTGATGTTTAAAATTGAAATTTACCCCCTTAAAACCCCAAATAAACACATTTTAATATCTATATCGATTATTAAAAATCAAACACCTCATTTTTATTGCTCATTCCTATATGGAAATTTATAATATTAACCTAAATCAATTTAAACACGTCTGGGTGCCCTCTGGTGACGTTTTATGATTTTAATATAAAATCTATTGTTGTAACACTTAAATCGTCTTAAATCGCAAATAAACCCCAAATAAACACATTCTAAACACTTTTTAGAACATCAACATTAAATCTCTTTATTGTTATATAATACATTTATTCTGCCGTTACTGTCCTTAATTATTAAGTTTCTGACACTGGACTCATCGTCTGGTATTTTTACTGTAAGTATGTGGTTTTTATCATCTATGGTGTATATTAGGTTTCTGAACATTGTAGCACTTAAAATCATACTAAATGGATAACGATTTTCTCTTGATGTTACAATATGAAATCCCGGATATATAAGCTTACCAAATTTAAAACATTCAAGTTTATATACATTACCAACAGTATAACCTCCGAACCCACTAAACTTTATACCTTTTATTATCAGTTTCGCATTGTAATAATTTTTAAGTATTTCTTCATCTTCCACCCATACAGGAAATATAGCACCAGTATCCAATAATGCGTACATATCGTCAAATGCCTCCACTTTTAACACTGGTCTTTGATGTTTTTTACTTAGTCTTATAGTAAATTCATCCATAACTATTGCGTCACCTCACATTAAATAGCCTATATCTGGTATCAAGTTATTAGGTGTTGTATATATACTGTGTACACCTGTTCCGCTTGCCTGCATTTTAATTAATTCATCTCTTGTTTTATCAGTGTACTTTACTATAGCTGTTATTACGTCAGCACCATCCCATTCTACATCAACTAAACCAACCCACTGGTCAGGGTATTTTTTTACTATTTCACTCCAAGTCATTCTCATATCTAAACCCTCCTTGAAATAAATATAATTGAGAAATTAATCCGTAAAATCATAAGTATATCATTATTATATCTAACCATCATAAGTAAAACAACATAGATTTTGAATATTTTCTTATGGACTCCTTATTTTATGCTATTTATAATTAATATATCAACAAGTAATTTCCCTATTTCCCTATTTTCATCTTTAACAAATTTGCGGGTATGGGATAACATTAACCAAATTTACAAATAAACAATACTGCTCCTATTAAAGTATATATACAAAACACATCTCAATCAATAAGAATATCTATATTATATATCCCTATATAGGTACTCCTATATGTTACTATATTCTTCTATACTCCCTATATAAAAGTTCACTTTTATGCTTATATTCACTTTATTGTATAGCCAAGTAATTTTCCTATTTCCGCATCTTTACTGCTGATTATTTTATAGGTACATATAAAAAGGCGGTAACAATATTCATTGTTCCGCCAATTAAACATAATTATTTTATTTAATTTTATGGGTAGCTGAAAATACACATATACATTTTAAAAGTCTATTACCTCGTTATCAAGTGTCTCTAACTTTTTCAACCTTCTATAATAAGTAGAGCGACTTATACATAACAGCTTTGACGCTTCCTCAACGCTCATATTTCCACTGCGCACCCTTTTTGTCATTTCCTCAAAGTTTGGTATCTTTCTTTCCCTTCTGCCTTTATATTTTTTTTGCGTTTTCGCTATTGCAATGCCTTGCCTTTGACGTTCTCGTATATACTCTCTTTCTAATTCTGCTAACGCACCAAGTATGGTACAAATAAATATTCCTGTTGGTGTTGATGTATCAATGTTTTCTTTCAGGCTTATAAAATTTATGCCTTTTCCTCTAAATAAATCAACCAATGAAATCAGGTCTTTTGTATTACGTGCCAATCTATCAACAGATAACACAACAACTGTATCACCCTCTGAAAGTATGCTTAACATCTTTTGTAATTCTGGTCGGTCAAGACTTTTTCCGCTTTGTTTATCTTGAAAAATATAGTTTAATTGCTGTTTGTTCATTTCTTCTATCTGTCTTGCAAGGTTTTGCTTATCACTTGAAACTCTGATATAACCGTATTTTTTTCCACTGCTTTTTGATTGTTCATTTTCTGCGTTCATTGTATTTCACTCCTTAAAGTATGATATTTTTTTTGTTAAATAAAATAAACTGGTCTGCTTTGGAATTACGTTTTTTTATTTATTATTTAAAAATCTAATAAACATTTTCGTAACTTTTGAGTACACCTTAATGAAATCCCATTTAAACCTCCCATAATTTCTTTTTCTGCTTTGAAATCTGTACCATATAAACGTTTTTTTAACCCTTATGAGGATTTTTTGCAATTCCTGTTTAAATTATTTTATTTAATATAATATCAACTTTAGGTAGATATTTCTGCATTTTCATATTTAAATCTTACAAAATTTATTAAATACACTATCTGAAATTTGATACACCTTTATTTGCTTTCTATTTGCCCCTGTGGCGTGTTTTTTTTGCTTTTATAGTAAATTATACTAAACTATCATTTAAACCCTTGAAATACCCCTTAAAATTGATTTTAAACCCATTTCTAAACATATCGATACCATAAAACCTCTGTCCGCTGAATTTTCCCGTTATTGTTTAAATTGGTTATTGTCGGAATTTCTCGCCGTTTAAATGGCTTAAAAGTCTTTTTTTCTTTCATTGATAGTTCCTCTCCATCTTCAAGGTATCTCTTGTATAAGTGGAATTTGTCATCATAGTTAGATATTATAATATTACAATTAAGCATACGAACCTTTTTTAACAAATTTTTATGACTTTCAACAGTATATAATGTTTTATAATGAATGCTGGGGTTATATTCTTCTGTATCTCCGTTTTCTCTTAAATATGGAGGGTCTAAATACATACAAACATTAGGCTTATCAAACATATCAAGGTATCCAAAATCAATATATGTATCCTCTGAATTTATAGCAATCTTTTTATTAATCATAAATTCAGCTGGAATACTTCCAAGTATATGAACCCCGTCAAGTCTTTCTATAACGTCTGTCAGCTTTGATACTCTCTTTTCGTACATATCCCTTTTATTTGCGTAAGCCGCTCCTTTTGCACCCCATCTTACACCTAGTGCGTTTCTTGACAGCAGATAAACAAAATATGTTGC
>CAOJPS010000168.1 GCA_948441255.1 uncultured Eubacteriaceae bacterium
TATCAAATTTTTTTTAGTAATTTTATCAGATGCCACAAATTCCATCTCCTTATTATTGAGGTTTACTAATAACAGCGTCAATCAATCCATAATCTTTAGCCTCTTGGGCAGACATATAATTATCTCTTTCCGTATCATTTTGAATAACTTCTAATGGTTTCCCAGTGTTTTCAGAAAGCATATTATTAATTTTCTTTTTAATTTTGAGAATCTGTTCCGCCTGAATTTGAATGTCCGTAGCCTGACCTCTAGCGCCGCCCAAAGGCTGATGTATCATAATTTCAGAATTAGGCAAAGCAAATCTTTTTCCTTTAGCCCCTCCCGATAAAATAAAAGCGCCCATACTTGCGGCTAAGCCGATACAAATAGTAGAAACATCAGGTTTAATATACTGCATAGTGTCATAAATAGCGAAACCAGCCGAAACAGAGCCCCCTGGACTATTTATATAAAGGCTTATTTCCTTTTCAGGGTCTTCCGCCGCCAAAAATAAAAGCTGAGCGACAACAAGATTAGCCGAAACATCATTAACTTCTTCTCCCAAAAAAATAATTCTGTCTTTTAAAAGTCTCGAATAAATATCGTATGAACGTTCACCTCTGTTTGTCTGGTCAACAACCATAGGAACTAAACTCATAAAAAATCCTCCTTAAAAAATACATAGCAAAATAGATAATTATTAAGAAAACACTGATTTAATGGTATTAAAAAATAATTTTTAAATCAGCGTTCTCAAAATATCAAAGCAATATCGAAAAATATAAATCGGCTGTTAAGGCAATACCGCATAATTCGATAAAATAGATTTTAGACGATATTTTTCAGTACAAGGAAAAGGCTCGCAATCATAGTCGCAGCCTATGACAAGAGACTTTGACGCCGTAATGAGAAATATCGTCAAAATCTATAAAATCATAATTATACGGTATTGTCTTAAGCCTGTTCTCCATTATCTGAAGCCTCAACAGCAACAGCATTATCAACTATAAGTTTAAGCGCTTTCTGAACCTCAAGGTCTTTAACAAGATTTTTCCTGTCAGAATCTCTCAAAACCTCTTTAAGTTTCTCAACTTCCATACCATAAGCCTTAGCAATTCTATTAATTTCAGCTTCTATTTCCTCTTCCGAAATAACAAAATTTTCTTTTTTAGCAACGGCCTCAAGCGCGAGCCTGCTCTTAACCTGCTGTTCAGAAACAATTCTATACGCCTCACGCATATTTTCAATGCTTTGTCCCATATACTTCAAATACATATCAAGAGATAATCCTTGTCTTGAAATTCCCGATTGAAATTCATTAATTTTATTGTCAATTTCATTTTCAATCATAACCTGAGGAACATTCATTTCAGCCTTTTTAACCAAAGCGCTTATAAGTTCTTCTTCTTTAGCGTTATCAGCGTCTTTCTGCTTCTGTACTAAAAGTTTAGCCACAATATCCTTTTTATATTCGTCAAGAGTATCAAATTCTGAAACATCTTGAGCAAACTCATCATTAACCTCCGGAAGTTCCTTAAATTTAATATCTTTAATTTCAACCTTAAATAAAGCTGGTTTTCCCGCAAGGTCTTTCTGATGATATTCTTCTGGGAAAGTAACATTTACATCAACATCATCACCAACATTTTTTCCAATAAGCTGGTCTTCAAAATTATCAATAAAAGAATGAGAACCTATTTCCAATTCATAATCCTCACCTTTTCCGCCGTCAAAAGCAGCCCCATCAACAAATCCCTCAAAATCAATAACAGCAATATCTCCGCTCTGAATAGGTCTGTCAGAAATACTCATAATTCTGGCATTTTTCTCTCTAATCTTGTCAATTTCCCCATTAATTTCCTCGTCATCAACCTTAACTTCTTTTTTTGTATAGTTCAAGCCCTTATAATCATCAATTTTAACTTCCGGTTTAATATAAACCTCCGCGGTAAAAGTAACGCCTTCCGTATCAGAAATTTCCTCAACATCAACATCCGGTCTTGAAACAACTTCAAGATTATTTTCTTTGACAGCCGCGTCATAAGCCTCAGGAAGCACAAAATTAAAAGCGTCATCATAAAAAACCGCTTTTCCATATTGAAGCTCAATAATTTTTCTTGGAGCTTTTCCTTTTCTAAAACCCTGAACATTTATACGTTTTTTATTTTTATTGTATGAATACTGCATACCTTCCTCAAATCTCTCCGCCGAAACTGAAAAAGTAATTTTAAGTTTATTCACATCAATTTTTTCTACTGTACTCATTTATAAAAAATCCTCCTTAGATATATTAACAAATAATACATTGTAAAATTATAACACAAAAAAATTTTCAAGTCTATAGATTTAATTAAAATTTTTTGGGCATTTTAAAAAAATTTTAAGGCAATACCGCATAATTCTATAAAAATATCAGCGAAATTTATAAAATCATAATTATGCGGCGTTGCCTTAATTAAAACCCACTACAATATCTCTGTTTCAATTCTGTCAATAACAGCGTCAGTATTATTTTCAATAAAATTAATAACATTTTCAATAATACTGTCAGCGTGTGCCCGTTCATTTGTAACACAGGCGAAACCAATAACAATATTTTTGTGCAAATCCTGTCTGTCCACCTCGGCAATTGATATATTAAATTTATGTTTAGCTTTTTCAATAACGCTTTTAACCACCATTCTTTTTTCTTTAAGAGAAAATACCCATTCAGCGGTCAAATATACAACACAAGTTCCAATCACCATACAATAAATTTCCTTTCATAAAATTTATAAGCCAGTAAGTAAAATCCCCAAAAAATCAATAATTACTGCATTCCAGAAACAGAAATCTTTCCCGAGTCAAAAAAAGGATACATTGTATCTTTTGCCCAGCAAATAATTTTAAAATATCCATCCTCCGGCAGTTCATTCGTTATATCAACAGGAGCTCTAAAAATGTTGTATGATGGATTAATTTCAAAAGATTGTTTCTCCAACTCTAAAAGCGCTCCTTTTTTATCATATAGAGCTATATAAATGTCAGAAGGTTTCGTAATTAATGAGTTATTATTAATCCCGAAAATCACATACAAAGTATCATCGTACTTCTTAATATCGAAACCATTACCCGTTATATTGCTATTATTACCCAACAAAATATTGTATTCATATGATGAAATCGTACCACAGCTATTTTTAAAAACAGGCGCCGCTTTTATGAGAGATGACGTATTTATTTTAATCGGAGAGGTATATTTAATTCCATATATCGTTGGGTCTTTTCCATCGGTTGTATAATACACGTCATAAAACTCACTGCTTGATGAAAGTGTGACTTCAATAGTTTTAGTGTAGGCCCCGCTCTTATAATTGGCTGTAACATAAGGCGCTTCCTGCTCATCTGATAAAAAAAGATATTTATATGACGAAGACGTACCAAAAATATTATTAAAAGCAGGCACAGCTTTTATAATGGATGAATTTGATATTTTAATTGGGGAGGTATATTTAATTCCATTTTTTTTAGGGTCACTTCCATCGGTTGTGTAATATATCTCATAAAAAGCGTTGCTTGACGAAAGTGTGACATCAATAGTTCCATTATAAATTCCGCTCTGATAATCAGCGGTAACATAAGGTAAATTTAATATATAATCAAAGCTGTTTTCAAAAATATTAATATCCTTATATTTTGCCGCTGTTTTTATTGTTGTCGTTTTGTCAAGTTCAATCGGCTCTGAATATAAAATACCATTTGTTTTAGGGTCACTTCCGTCAATAGTATAGTATATGTCATAAGACGGAATATTTACATTTAATTCTGTCCGTATAATATTGTCATAACTTCCCGACGGTGGATTTGCCGTAATTTCCGTATCCGGAAGAGTATACGTAAAACTTTTTTGGCTTATATATTCCCCTTTATATTCCGCCGTTACATTTATGGTTGTTGTTTTATAAATCTCAACAGTTGACGAGCAAAGTTCATATGTACCCGATTTTCTTATTTCCAAATCAGCATAAGGAAGATTGCAGAAAAAACTCACCGTCTGAACATCAGAGTATTCCCCAGGTTCAAGAGAAGCTGTTATTTCCGCTGGGTCAAAAGTATAAGAGAACGTATATACCTCGCTCCATTCTCCCTCAAAACAGGCAGCCGCTTTTATGGTCATTGAACGATAAATCTCAAACTCTCCCGTATATTTTACAGCGCCTTGATCCTCTTTTGTAGGGTCGCCCCAGCCATTGTTAGTATAATAAATTTCATAGGGCGCGAGGCTGCTTTTAAGACTTAGTTTAAAAGGAGAACTATATTTTCCCTCTGGTACACTTGGAGTAATAACAGGAGATATTTTATACTCATACTCTATAGCGTCGCCAAATTTATCATTTACTTTGGCTATTGTTAAAATTGTCGTGTTTTTAAAGACCGGAATCGCTCCCGTATAACGAGTACCGTTTTGGGGGTCGCTTCCGTCAGTGGTATAATATATTTCAGCTCCCGGCTCACTTGTGAGTATAACAGACAAGGGTTCAGTATATTTCCCAGTATCGTAACTTGCCGAAACCGGATAGTCAGCCAATCTGTAATCAAGCTTATATGTCCTGCGCATTTTTGTATTAAAAGCGTTTTCAACATAAACGATTATCATTGTATCTTTATCCGTTATACTAATGGGAGAAGTACAAGGCGAAAATAAATCATTCTTTCCGACTACCGCATAATACAAATTATAAATTCCCCCAGAAGGAAATTCCAATTGTATATCAAGGTCAAAGGCGCCTTTATAATTTCCAGATTTACGGCTTGTAACAATTCCCATAGTTCCATTTGACTGAGTATTTAAAATAGGATATCCATTATTTAAGTTATAAATATCCTGCTGATATATGTACGAATAAGGATTATCAAGACGTTTTATCATATCATAGCTTTTAATTTCACTGTCAGTTACCTCTGTTATCTCTGTTATTGTTTCTTCTCCATAAGACGCGTCAATCCCTTGATAATTCGAATTTTCTTTTTTTACATAATAACAGTTTTCAATTGTTTTTGTATTAACAGCGCATACCGCTCCCTTATACTTTGTCGCTGAACCAGTATAGCTGGTTTTGTCCGCGGAGGCTGCTGTATCTGTAACACTATAACAATTTTTTAAAATACCTCTGTTATTTGCGGTTATCCCGCCGGCTCTGGCTTCCGCCGTAGCATGAGTGTTAATAGGTCCGGTTGTTCTTGATGAAGCGATTGCCGATATACTTCCTATAGTGTAGCAATTCTCAATAACTCCCAACTCTTCGTTGGCGCATACTAATCCGCCGGCGTAAGCGTAAGTAACTACATCAGTCGAATAACTATAACTTACATTCGCTCTTATAGAGAAATCCACACTGTAACAGCCGCTTATCTCACCATTATTGATTGAGACAAGAGTCGCGGTTTTTGCCTCCAATCCATGAGGATATATACTTGAACTATGCCCACTGTCATTAATATTTGAGCTTGTCAGACCAAGACTGCGGATAAAACCATTGTTTGTGCCAAACATACAGTTGTTAAGTCCTTTTATATAATGTCCTCCGCCGTCATATCCTCCGTTTAATGTTTCCGCTGTAGTATAATAAATATTTGTCATATCAATATCGGCTGTTTGCATAAAATAACTGTCAGGATAATTTCTTACCTCTTTAAGCTGATTGGGAGTTGATATAAGATACGGCAACTCTTCTGTTCCGTTTCCGCCGTCAAAAACAATATCATCTGCCAACGGAGTTATAATCGACATCGTCGATAAAACTAACATCGTTATTATAAAAATTAAATTAAAACTAATTATTCTTTTCATAATAATAACACTCCTTTATAAATTTTATGTAAGTTTAAGGCAATACTGAACAAAGGATATAAAAAAATAAAAATTATTTTTAATATCCTTTGTTCGGTA
>CAOJPS010000169.1 GCA_948441255.1 uncultured Eubacteriaceae bacterium
GACTTTTGAGTAAAATAAATTTTTTTACTTCTTTTTAAGTTCTTTCACTATATATGTAAGCGTTTTTTTGATATTTTTTGTTTCAATATGGGTGGTGTATTTTTATGAATGATTATTTTGAAAATACTGTTGCCGCTATTTCAACTCCTATGGGAACGGGAGGAATTGCTGTTGTGCGTATGAGCGGAAAAACGGCGGTGGATATATTGAAAAATGTTTTTATTCCTGCTGGAAATAAAAATGTTTCGGAAATAAAAAGTCATACGGTTACTTATGGCCATATTATAGATGACGGGAGTATTGTAGACGAAGTCTTAGTTATTGTTATGCTTGCTCCCAGGACATATACAAGAGAAAATGTTGTTGAGATTAACTGCCACGGCGGTATTAGGGTGGCGGAGTCAGTGCTTGCCGCTCTTATTAAAAACGGCGCTTGTATCGCTATGCCCGGAGAATTTACAAAAAGGGCGTTTCTTAACGGAAGAATTGATTTGTCACAAGCCGAAGCTGTTATTGACCTTATTAACGCTAAAACGGAACTCTCCAGAAAAGCCTCTGTTGACAGACTAAAGGGAAGGCTTTCAGAAAAAATAAAAGAACTTCGTGAGGAAATTATTTCTATGACCGCTCGTATTGAGGTTAATATAGATTATCCTGAACACGATGACGGGGATATTTCTTTTAATTTTATTTTTGATAAAACCAAAGATATTATTAGAAGTATTGAACATCTTTATAACACGGCTGATATTGGTAAGATTATAAAAGAGGGGATAAATACTGTTATTGTAGGAAAGCCTAACGTGGGAAAAAGTTCTCTTATGAACTGCCTTGTTGACGAGGACAGAGCTATTGTTACCGATATTCCTGGAACGACTAGAGATGTATTGGAGGAGAGTATTAACATTGGAGGGATACCTCTTAATATTATTGATACGGCTGGCATAAGGGACACAAAAGACATTATAGAGAAAATGGGCGTTGAAAAGTCTATGGAATATGCTGAAACTGCTGATTTTGTGTTTTTTGTTATTGATGGTTCCAGAGAACTTGAAAAGGAAGATTTTCGTATTCTTGAACTTATTAAAGAATGGGGCAAAAAAACGGTGGTTATTTTAAACAAATGTGATTTGGAAAGAAAAGCTGATATTAATAAAATATATGAGTATATTGACGAAAAATATGTTATTTCTATTTCCGCCAAAAACAACATTGGAACAGACGTGCTTTTTGAAAGGGTTAGAAAGCTGTTTTTTGACGGTGAGATAGACATCAACAACGAGGTTATTATTTCAAACGAGAGAAACAAAGAATCACTTTTTAACGCTAAAAAAAGTCTTTTGAATGTTATTGACACAATTGAAAAAAAAATGCCCCAGGATTTTCTTTCTATGGATTTACTTGACGCTTACGGTTTTTTGGGCGAGATTATCGGCGAAAAGGTTGGGGAAGACGTTATTGACAAAATTTTTTCGGAGTTTTGTCTTGGAAAGTAGAGAAAAAAACCTTGGGCTTTCAGCCCAAACCCGACTTCTTTCTTTAAAAAGAAAGAAGCAAAGAAAGAAAACCTTGAGGCGCTGCCTCAAACTCCGCTCGCTTTTTGAAAAAAGCGAGGCAAAAACTTTTACGCGAAACTACGTTTCGCTGAGGAAATCAGAAATTTTCTGTAAAAATTAAATTAGCCAATAATAGACTTCTTTCGAAACCGCAAAATTACTCTAATCCAACAAAAAAATATTTTATTCAATGTTTTAGCGAAAGGCGTTTTGCTTTTTAAACGCCGATAGCGTTAAGAAACATTGTAGAAAATATTTTTTTCTAACAATATTTTTATCAATATGAAGTTTCGAAAGAAGTCTAACTTTAAGTAAACACCGCACAATTCAAAAATAAAAATAATTTTTGAAAATAACGAGAAAGCGTTCTCGTTTAATTGAGCGTAAGTGTTGAATTTTTCGCAGAAAAATCAACTTGAAGCGGTATTAATTTTAAAAAATTATTTTTATTACTTTATTATGCGGTGTTTCCTTAATTTTCTTCAGCAAAGCGAATGCTTTGCGTTATGGGTCAAGGGACTGGTCCCTTGCAGGGTGTGGGACAGCGTCCCACGGTTTTAATGGTTTTAACGATTTTAACGGTTTTAAAAAAGTAAAAATGTGATGAAAGGTTGTGTGTGATGTGAGATATAACGCGGGGGAGGTAGACGTTGTTGTTGTTGGCGGAGGCCACGCAGGGTGTGAAGCCGCTTTGGCTTCGGCAAGAATGGGCTGTTCTACAATTATGTTTGCCATAAATCTTGACAGTATCGCTATGATGCCCTGTAACCCTAATATAGGCGGCAGCTCTAAAGGGCATTTGGTGAGAGAAATTGACGCTCTTGGCGGTGAAATGGGTAAAAATATTGATAAAACATATATTCAGACTCGTATGCTTAATACGGGAAAGGGTCCTGCTGTTTATTCTCTTAGAGCACAGGCTGACAAGGCTAAATATCATACCGAAATGAAAAAAACCTTGGAAAATACTGATAGTCTCGAAATTAAACAGGGCGAGGTTGTTGAGATTGTTACTGAAAATAATAATGTCGCGGGCGTTGTCACGGAATCGGGAGCTTTTTATAAATGCGGTGCGGTTGTGCTTTGTATGGGTACTTATGTGAAGTCTAGATGTCTTTATGGAGATACTATTATTTATAGCGGCCCTAATGGACTTAGAAATTCTAATTTGTTAAGCGACAGCCTTAAAAAACTTGGAATTAAAATTTTTAGGTTTAAAACGGGTACTCCAGCGAGGGTTGATAAAAGGTCTATTGATTTTTCTAAAATGTCTGTTCAGGAGGGCGACAATAAAATTGTTCCTTTTTCTTTTGATAATTTATCTAAGGATATTGAACGGGAACAAATTCCTTGCTATCTTACGTATACTAATGAGAGAACCCATAATATTATTAGAAATAATTTGGACAAATCACCTCTTTACGGTGGGGTTATAGATGGAACGGGACCTAGATATTGTCCCTCTATTGAGGACAAAGTTGTTCGTTTTGCTGATAAGGAAAGACACCAGATTTTTGTTGAGCCGGAAGGTGAAGATACAAATGAAATGTATATTCAAGGTATGAGCACTTCTTTGCCTGAAGATGTTCAGATTGAAATGTATCGAAGTGTTCCCGGGCTTGAAAACTGCCGTATTATGAGAGCGGCTTACGCTATTGAGTATGATTGTATTGACGCTACTCAGCTTAAACTGAGTCTTGAGTTTAAAAATATAGGCGGTTTATTTAGCGCCGGGCAATTTAACGGTACGTCTGGATATGAGGAAGCGGCGGCTCAAGGTATTATTGGCGGAATTAATGCCGCTAGGTTTATTAAAAAAAGAGAGCCTCTTATACTTGACCGTTCGGAGGCGTATATTGGTGTTTTGATTGATGATATTGTTACAAAAGGCAGCAAAGAGCCTTATCGTATGATGACATCCAGAGCGGAATACCGTCTTCTTTTAAGACAGGATAACGCTGATTTAAGACTTACCGAAAAGGGATATAATATGGGTCTTGTAACAAAAGAACGTTTTGAAAGATTTTTGACTAAAAAGAAACTTATTGAGAATGAAATTGAAAGAGTTAATAATACTAATATTTCACCAAGTGATGATATAAATTCTCTTTTGGAGGAAAGAGGGGGTTCTCCTCTTTCTACTGGGGTTAAACTTTCTGATTTGATTAAGCGTCCTGAACTTAGTTATGAGGATTTGGATTTTATAGACGAAAAACGTCCTATTCTTGCGGATGATGTAAGAGAGCAGGTTAATATACAAATTAAATATGAGGGTTACATTAAACGTCAGCTGGCTCAAGTTGCCCAATATAAAAAGCTTGAGGAAAAGTTAATTCCTCCTGACATTAATTATTATGATATGAATGGTCTTAGAATTGAGGCAAGGCAGAAGCTTAGTGAAATTAAGCCGATGAATGTGGGGCAGGCTTCCAGAATAGCCGGGGTTTCGCCGGCTGACATAAGCGTACTCCTGGTTAATTTGAAAAAATAAAAACCTTGAGGCTCTGCCTCAAACTCCGCTCGCTTTTTGAAAAAAGCGAGGCAAAAACTTTTATGCGAAACTACGTTTCGCTGAGGAAATTAGAAATTTTCTGTAAAAATTAAATTAGCCAATAATTTTAGTTTTTTTTAGCAAAGCGAATGCTTTGCGTTATAAAGTTCTTTGCCAAGCTTTCTTTTAAGTAGTGCCGCAAAGAAATGCGGTCGGCGTAAGCCGATTTTTGGCGAAGCCAAAAACACTGACTGGGTGCCGCAAAGAAGTGCGGTCGGCGTAAGCCGATTTTTGGCGAAGCCAAAAACACTGAACAGCTTGCAGGGTGTGGGACAGCGTCCCACGGTTTAAAAGGTTTTAAAAGGTTTTAAAAATCGGAGGAGGTGTTGTTTTTGGAAAATAAAGAAAAAAGCTTTTTTGTTCCTTGGAGGAATAGCTTTGGCTTTGGGGAAAGAAAAATGCCGCTTAAACTTGAGCATAATTATAAACAGCATCAGTTTTATTTTGACGCTAAAAGTAATCATTATTTTAGCTTGATTAATGATAACTCTACTCCTAAGTCTTTTATTGACGCTTTGATTAATAAAAATTTTGATGACGCTATGTCTTATGTCAGCAGACTTAATTTGTTTGTTGATTTTGAGGAACTTAAAAAAATTTTTGATGGAATTAATTCGTATAATTGTATTTCAGTTTCTTTTAAAAATACTCCGGCGGTGAAAGGGGAAAAGATTAATTCGGTTTTTGTTTCTCATAAAAATAAAAAAATGATTCTTCATTTTTATCTTGTAAATGAACCGGATTGCTTTAGTAAGTGGAAAATATATCGTGTGGAGGAAGAACGTGTTACGGGAAATTTTGAGAGGGAAAAAGTATGGATAAAATTTTGATGGACTCTTTTGGAAAACTTGGTGTTGATATTGATTCTTCACAAGTTTCTAAGTTTATGAAATATAAGGATATTCTTTTGTTATGGAATGAGAAAATGAACCTTACCGCTATCACAGATGAAAGAGAAGTTATTCTTAAACATTTTGCTGATTCGGTTTCACTGATTCCTTTTGTTGATTTTGAAAATAAAAAAGTTATAGATGTTGGCAGTGGGGCGGGATTTCCCGGGATTCCTATTAAAATAGTGAAACCTTCGGTTAGTCTTACTTTGCTGGATTCGCTGAATAAACGAATTAATTTTCTTTTGAACGCTGTTTCTGAAATTGAACTCTCTGATGTTGATTGTATTCATTTGAGAGCGGAAGACGGAGGACGTATGGAAGGGCTTAGAGAAAATTTTGATATATGCGTTTCTCGAGCGGTGGCGAATTTGGCTGTTCTTTCGGAATATTGTCTGCCGTTTGTAAAAAATGGCGGATATTTTGTTTCTTTGAAAGGTCCTGATGCTGGAGAAGAAATTTTAAACGCTGAAAAGGCTGTTGAAATACTTGGCGGTGTGATTGAGGAAGTTAAAACTGTTGATATTCCTTTTACTGATATAACTCATACTTTGATTATGATAAAAAAAGTAAGACAAACTCCTTTTAAATATCCAAGAAAGTCAGGCAAAATTTCTAAAAACCCTATCAATTGACAGGGTTTTTTGTTTTTGTTTGTCAAATGTGTAATATTCTGAATATTGAGAATATTTTGATATGTTTGATGTATTTATGATATAATTACAGTAATTTCGATATTGAAATGTTTGTTATAGTGAAAGAACTTAAAAAGAAGTAAAAAAATTTATTTTAACGTGAGTTTGACGAGAAATTACGATAAAACTCAGCGAAACGTAGTTTCGCACAAAAGTTTTTGTCAAACTTTTTTCAATATGTGCCGCAAAGAAGT
>CAOJPS010000170.1 GCA_948441255.1 uncultured Eubacteriaceae bacterium
TCTCCGCCATAATCTGACCAAAAACACAATCAAAAACACTATTCCGACCGTAACCCAATCATTATACGCCACTGTTTTCCTCCTGCCTGTTATAAGGATTATCTATTTTAGGTCTTAACTTTTCACCCTTAAATTTTCTCAGTATATTCAAAATTTGGTTACACAAATTCCAGCGTATGTAATCATTTGTATTCATCAAACTACCCCCTCACAATCTCAAAAACATACTCTTCACCATACTGTTTCAGAAACAACTTTCTTTTTATTTTAAAAACCTCCGTTTCAACACCCTTAACATCTTCCACCACATAAACTCCCCTGGCAACATCAAAATACTTAAAATCAGCTATGTACTTAATGGCTCTCTCAGTTTTTCCGTTGTATTTAAACTTGTCCAGCAATAAAAATTCCGGCTGTAAAATCAAGTTTTTTATAAGCCCAGCCTTTTCTAAAAGCTTCAGTTCCTTATACCTTTCCGCTTCCGCCTTGCTGTCAAATTTTATACCATCGACAACTGTTTTTCGGTTTCCATATTTTCTGTATGACATTTATATTCGCCTTTTAGCTTTATTCTCTCATAATCTTCTTTGTTCCTTTTTGCTATGTCATTATGAAAAGGTATTGACGCTATACTTTTACAATTTTTAAAATTATCTCCTTCAGCGCAAATACACCTATACGCCTTTTCATAGCAATAATCATATTCCTCAACTTCTTCCGGCTCTAATCTTTCATTTGTGCTTGGGTCTATGTATTCAAAAGATTTGTCAATTTTATTATACTTTTTACGAGGAATCCCTTTAATACGCTTATTCCATTTAACGGCTTTAAAAGCAAACTCTCTGATTATCACTATTCCTCTGTCCATACACAAAAAACACTCAATCATACTCTTCACCGGCTTTCAAGTATAAAGCGTTTTCCTCAAACTGATTTTTTAGTTTTGCCAGTTCAATTTTCAGTTTATCCGGCAAAACGCTTTGGTTTTCCACATTTGTCATAACTTCTTTATATAAACCGTCAAGCTGTTTTTTTAAGAAATTTGTTTTATTGTCGCATACATTCAAAAATCCCAAAGCCTTTATTATCATATATGTTATCTCATCTTGTTTTTTTATGTATTCCAATGCTTCCAATACCCTGTATCTTCCATATTTCGCTATAGCGTTATCGACAATTATAAACATATCAGCCGTACTTTTACGCTCTGCTTCAAGTTCCGCGCAAGCCTTTCTTATATGCGCCGGCGTTATTCTGTTTGTAAGCGCTGCCGCAAGCTTCTCAACAGAAAAATAAACTTGTTTGTAATCAAGGTCTTTAAGCATTTCATACCAGACATTTAACGTTATATCATCAAAGTTTATTTCCCATACCGCAGTCAGTATTCCCGCAACATTAATAAACTCTTTATTAGTCAAAACTATCACCTCCAACAAATCTTCGCATAGCCTCATAGCTTTTCTCTTTAGCTGTTTTAAACTGTTTCGGCATATTGGATAAAGTCGTAGAGTGTGGCATTCCCACAAGGTTACCGCCTTTATCCTGCTCTTTTGACAGCCAGGAATTTATAAATCTTTTTATTCCGGTTTTTGTTTTTCGTTTTTGAGGATTAGCCTCAATCCACCCTTCCATTTTCCTTAGTTCCTGAATAACATCAACAGCCGGATATAACTCAACCCACCTCTCAATATCCTCTTTGTACACAGGATATTTGCTTTTATCGTTAAGCGTCAGCTCAATTATTATTTCTTCTTCCGGCTTCGAGCCTTTCGGCTCGGAGCAAGATGTATTTATAAAATCTTTTTCTTTATTTTCTTTTCTTTCTTTTTCTTTTCTTTCCTTTGTATCGTTTTGCATTGCATTTGCATTTTGTTTGCATTGCACTTGCATTGCATTTGTATCGTTTTGCACTGCGTTTGTATCAATTTCTTTTTTATCCCAGCGCTTATCCGCCGCGCTTTTTCTTTTTTGCCTTACGTCATCTTTCTTTTCCATTCTCTCACACAAACTATCAGACCAAAAATATTTTTCATCTGTTTCAAACAAGCTGTATTCATTAATACATTTGTTTATAAAATCCTCAATATCTATTTGCGTCATACAAAGCATTTTTAAAGCGTTATAATTAAGCTTGTTTAATTCAAGTTTATATTCTTCCTGCACTCTCAGCATTTCAACAATTGCCCAGAAAATACCATACCCTTCCATTCCATATTCACATCTCATAGATAGTATTTTAGGGTCTGTCAAAGCATTTGAATCGTGTGAAAAATAATAATTCTCTTTCATCTTTTTTCACTTCCCTCTCCAGATTCTTTTGCTCTCCAAAAAGATTCATAAATTGAAAGAAGTTTTGTTTCCCTCAAATAATAAACAAACTCACCAATAATATCCAAAACAGAGCGGCACTCATCACGTCTGTAAGTTTCTCTCCATACCCTGTTTCCGTTTGACACTATATATGTAAACTCTCTCGCTTCCGGCACAAGCTCCATATACATAGGGTGCTGCGGACTGTCAAAAAACTTACCCACAGAATAACTTCCCGAAAATTTAATGTCGCTTATCACTCCCGCCTTTAAACAATCAAGCCTTCCATAAAGTAAAAAGTCAATTCCCTCAACACTTACGTTTTTTGTCGCCGCAAGCTGAAACTGTCCGCCTTTAATTTCACGGGCAACTTCTCTCGCCGCTTCATAATATTTATTTTCATTGTTTCCGCCCCCAAAACAGATATCTGTAACAAGCCTTTCAAAATCTATTCCTTTTTGTATAGCCTCGTTTGTTGGCGCAGGCTCTCTCCTAAGCACAGACAAAAAATCTCTTTCCGCTTTTTCCTGAAATTCCTCCGCTTTTTCCCCGTATCTCTCAAAATCACTCCATTGATATTTCCACGAGGAAAGCAAGCTTTGCGTCATTAAGAAACGCATATGTATTCCCCCTTTTCCTTATCAAACTTATAGCCTAGTTCTTTAATTTTGGAGGAAAAAAGATTTTTCGATTCTTTCTCCGATGTAAGGGCGTGTTCAAGTGTTTTCATATCCTCAACCGCTCTTGTTGCCTCTTCCGGTGTTGTCATAGCTGATATTATCTCTCTCACCTGTTCCATTATATTTTCATATTTCAGCCGTACCTTTTCGACTTCTTCCGCTTCTTTCGCTATATTGTCATTTACCTGTTTAAATAATTTTGTCAAAAAATTATTCGGCGTACCTTGAGTTAATTCAGGTATGATATGTATTCCCGTAATACCGTGCGTTCCCTTAGCATAGTACCTTTCACAGCTTAAAAATCCAATAGTACGCTTGTTTCCCTGAATTTCCATAAATCCGCCCAAATCCATAGGCTGCCATACATTGTCTTTTGTCTGTCCCTCAACAAGAAGCCGTAATCTTGTACTATCTCCATCTTTTTCTTCTTTCGCGTGAAAAAGAACAACAATATGCTTATTCAGCTCATAATAACAATAGTTCATTAAACGCTCAAACTCTCTTCCAACAGCTCCATACCCCTTTAACGAGAGTGTTCCGTCACGCTGTCCGTTTTTTGTATTTTGTCGTATAGCCCAGCCTGACATTAATTTTATAAGCTGTCCTCCAGTATCAAAAACCAGAGTATCAAAGTCTTTTATATTTTCCGGAACAAGGTCATTTTTTAATTCCTCATAGCTTTCAGGCTGTATAAACGGCTTTCTATACATAGCCGGTACTCTGTCCAGTCCTCTGTCAACATCAATATGAAGAGGATTTGGCGCCGATAACGCTACCGTTGATTTGCCGATACCTGGATAACCCGCTATAAGTATCCTTACTTTTTTTTCTTTTGCCGACAAAGCGATTGGCTGTTGTATTGCCATAAAAACCATTCCTTTCTATCTTGACAAATCACAGAATTTGTGATACTTTTAAATAAAATGATTATTAAAATTAAATACTTCTATCAGCTCCTTCGCAAAATAATTTTTATTATTTCAGATGTGACAATAAGATATGACTTTTTTTTGTAAGCTGCCTGATACAGTTTACAGATTAACAGCGGTTTAATCCGCGTACGCCCCAAAGGGGCGTTTCGCTGTCTACAGCTCGTCAGCGCGGTTTTAACACTTCTTTCTTATCTTGAAGTTTCTTTTTTAATTCCTCATTTTCTTTTTTTAGTTTTTTAATCTCATCATTTTTATCCTGAAGAAACCAGCCTAATCGTTTAATTTCCTCTGTTTTTTCTCCCAAAGTATAATCCAGAGTTTCAAAAATATTCTCAAAACATTTCATATCAAATCTTCCTTTCCTCCTATTTACGCTTCCTCATATCTGACGCATTCCTCACAAAACTTTTCTCCGGCAACATTGTAATACATATCGCCCTCATAAATATCGTTTCCGCATAAAACACATTCAAACACCGCCTCCGCTTCTCCTATACAATTGCCGCAGCCGGTACATTCTCCTCCTGACACACAATATAACGCCATTTTTAAAACCCTCTTTCAATACTGATAATAAGCTTATCTTTCGCTGTAATACCCATTTCTTTAACCGCTGTCTTTTTTATGTACAAAGTTTCAATGGCGGCTTCATCATTTTCCGCTTTAAACCTGTAAGTATTTTTGATTCTTTATCTACCGCAAATTCAATCTTCATATTTCAGCTATCCTTTCCGCATAAAATTTTTTATTCCTCACCAAACCGAATTTTCAAAAGTTCCACAAAAGCAAGATACTCCTTAGCGTATTGGCTATCTCCGTGAGTTTCTTTTACCTGTTTCTCAAACTCAGCTATACTTCCATAAAAGCAGCCGCACTCAATCCTTACTCCATTATCAGTTCTAAACGCTGTCGTTACATCATTACGACTGCCTATAGGATTTATTGTTATGTAATCTCTCGTTGTTGTTACTTCCGCCGAACCATATACTTTCGCCGAACCATATACTTCCGCCAAGCAACTTACTTCCGCCGAACCATATACTTTCGCCGAACCATATACTTCCGCCGAATCATATACTTCCGCTGAACCATATACTTCCGCCGAATCATATACTTCCGCCGAGCCATATACTTCCGCCGAACCATATACTTCCGCCGAATCATATACTTTCGCACTATCATATACCCAGCAATCTCCTATATGACTAAGATTTTCTTCTTTCTCAATCCAGCCGCCGATATCTCCCTTTTCAACATCACCAAAATCTTTTAACGCTCTTATACGCTTTAATGTTCTTCCATACCATTCAAGAGTTTCACCTGTAAAGTCATACTTTCTCATAACACAGCCTACCTTCCCTTGTTCCATTTAACATAATAACGCCTGTTTCCAACCTTTTTTACAACTTTTGGCTTTTCATCAAGCCATACGCCCACAATCATTATCACAAATAAAACCAGAATCCCTATAACCAGCAATACCAATCCCATCAAATCACTTCTCCTTTTCATTTCTTGTTTTCAGTTTTTTCCTGTTTCCCGTAAGTCTGTTCACTATCTCAAAACATTCCGCACAGTCCTTGACAATAAGCCAGTTTTCAGGATTAAGTTTAAACTTTCTTAAAAATATCTTTTGCCTTTTTGTTGGATTTTTTCCGTGCTTCATCATCCGCCCTCCTCTTTCAGTACATCTCGTCACTAAGCCCTAAAAGGTAATCCGCTGAAACATTCACCGCTTTACAGATTGTAAAAATATCAAAAAGCCCTGGAATAGCTTTCCCATTTATAATTCTTCGCAAATATTCTCTGTCGCTTTCCTCCCAAAACAAGTCCAAATCTTTCCTCATTTCTTCACACATATCTTCAAAAGCCGCCTCATTCTCAGTCATTGCCTTTTTAAGCCTGTCCGCTCTGAATCCTT
>CAOJPS010000171.1 GCA_948441255.1 uncultured Eubacteriaceae bacterium
GCGGTAAGCGAATTGCGAAGCAATTTGCAGCCCGTGCAAGTAAAATAATTTTTTTATAACTTTTAAAATGTAATTACTACAAAAAATAAAAAAGTTTGGCGGTTAAAAATCCTTTTCACCGCGTTGCCGTCAGTTGGCGTAGGTTTTTGACTACGCTTGCCTTCCGCCGCCTTGTGAAAATAATTTTTGTCTCGCCTTCTTTTTTCCATTTTCAAGTTGATTAACTATAATGAAGGCTGCTTTTTATGTTTTGCCGGCGTTTCCATAAGTATAAGGAGTGTATTTTAATGGCTGATGACAATAAAAAAATAGTATTGACATATGAGGGGCTTAAAAAGCTTGAGGATGAGCTTGAAAATCTTAAAGTTGTTAGACGTAAAGAAGTTGCGGCTAAAATTAAGGAGGCGAGAGGTCAGGGCGACCTTTCTGAAAATGCCGAATATGACGCCGCTAAGGAAGAACAGGCGGAAATTGAGGCCAGAATTATTACTATTGAAAAAATGCTTAGAAACGCTGAGGTTATTGATGAGGAAGAAATCAGTACAGGCAAAGTGAATATTGGTAATAAAGTTAAGCTTTATGACAAAGAATTTGACGAGGAAGTTGAGTATACTATAGTTGGTTCGGCAGAGGCTGACCCGTCAATGGGAAAGATATCAAATGAGTCTCCTCTTGGTATGGCTCTTTTGGGACATTCTGTCGGTGATATTATTGACGTTGAGGCGCCGGATGGAATTTTGAAGTTTAAATTGCTTGATATACAATAATGGGAGTGAAAAAAATGGCTGATAATGAAAAAGATTTGAACGAACTTTTGAGGGTTAGGAGAGAAAAGCTTTCCGCTTTGCAGGAGGCGGGGAAAGACCCTTTTGAAATAGTGAAATATGACGTTTCAAATCATAGTATGGAAATCAAGAATAATTTTGAGGATTTTGATGGAAAAGAAGTTTCTGTCGCGGGAAGACTTGTTTCAAAGCGTGTTATGGGAAAAGCTTCTTTTTGTGATATTTTGGATAGGGACGGAAGGATTCAGAGTTATGTCAGCAAAAACGATATTGGAGAGGAAAGCTATGCTGATTTTAAAAAACTTGATATAGGTGATATTGTTGGCATTAAAGGAGTTGTATTTAAAACTCAGAAAGAGGAGATTTCTGTTAAGGCCCACGAGGTAACTCTTCTTTCAAAGAGTCTTCAAACTCTGCCAGAGAAGTTTCACGGACTTAAAGACCAGGACTTGAGATATCGTCAGAGATATGTTGACCTTATTGTAAATCCTGATGTGAGAGATACTTTCTTTAAACGTTCAGCTGTTATTAAAAGTATTAGAAAGTTTCTTGACGGCAGAGAATATCTTGAAGTGGAAACGCCTACCCTTCAGACTATTCCGGGGGGCGCGGCGGCAAGGCCTTTTATTACACACCATAATGCCCTTGATATTGATATGTATATGAGAATAGCGCTTGAGCTCCCGCTTAAAAGACTTATTGTGGGAGGATTTGAAAGAGTTTATGAGATTGGAAGGGTTTTTAGAAACGAGGGTATAAGTGTAAGACATAACCCTGAATTTACTTTGATTGAACTATATGAGGCGTTTACTGATTATAAGGGTATGATGAATCTTATTGAGGATATGATAAGAACAGTGGCACAAGAAGTTAACGGGAAGACAACCGTTATTTATCAGGGTAAAGAATTGGATTTTGGCAAACCTTTTGAGAGAATTACTATGATTGACGCAGTTAAAAAATATGCCGGCGTTGATTTTGATTTGATTGAAACTACAGAAGAAGCTAAGAAAATCGCTGAAGAACATAATGTTGAGTTTGAGGAACGTCACGTAAAAGGAGATATTCTTAATTTATTCTTTGAGGAGTTTGTTGAGGATAAGCTTATTCAGCCTACTTTTATTATGGATTATCCTGTTGAGATTTCTCATCTTACAAAAAGAAAACCCGATAAAAAAGAATATACAGAGAGGTTTGAGCTTTTTGTAATGGGAAGAGAACTCGCTAACGCTTATTCTGAACTTAATGACCCTATTGACCAGAGAAAAAGATTTGAGCATCAGGAAATGCTTAGAGAACAAGGTGATGATGAGGCTAATATGATTGATGAGGATTTTATGCTCGCTCTTGAATATGGTATGCCTCCTACCGGCGGTCTTGGTATGGGTGTTGACAGATTGGTTATGCTGCTTACTGACGCACCGTCTATAAGGGACGTTTTGCTTTTCCCCACTATGAAGCCGATTGGACAGTAAACAGCAGAAATTTAGGCTTTCTACAGCGCAAATATCAAAACTTACGACTTATTTACGACTAAAAATATTTTTATAATATAATATATTGAAGAGGGTTTATCCAAAAAATAAAAGCAGTGAGCATTAAACTCGCTGCTTTATCATTATTAGTATTAATAATGATTTTATCTGACGTTCAAAGATATTTTTTTAAAATGTTATCTTTCAATAATTTTAATTCATTAAGTTTAACTTTTTGAGTGGCAATATTAGATTCAATATTTTCAATCTCAGCTACAATTTCTTGTTGCTTGTTAATTGGAGGTAAAGGTATATTTATACCTTTAATTGTATCTAGTGCTAATTCAATTTGACCACTTTGTCCTTTTGCCATAGACTCAATAGTCTTAAATCCAATATTAGCAAGAGCATAAAGTATATATTTAGACAATGCAATATTATGATTTATCCTTACAATAGTAATATGACTATCAACAACATATTTACCTTCTAAATTAAATAATGTCACACGGCCAGCTGTTCCAACACCAGTTGAATTAATAAGAATATCACCTTTTTCAAGATTACGTTCATCTGACACAAAAGTATCTGACACATAAAATCTTTGCGAAAAGTCAAAATTCAAATAACCTCTTGCCTGTCCGGATTTAATAATCTGTATTTCAGAAGAACCATATTTGGCGGATTTACCTCTTTTTACCATAGTTGCAATATCACCAAGACGTTGTGGTTTAAAGGAGAAATAATCAATATTGGTAAATTGTTTTTGAAGATTTTCCTGTAGTTTAAGACAAGTTGATTCATCCTCCTCAATTTTATCAATTTCCATAACAATTTTTTTCTGTATATCAAGCGATGGAATCGGTATTCCAATCATTTTTAAATCTCGTTCATATACATGAGGCTGTGCTTGACCAGACTGCAATTTATATATTTCTTTTTGGAGCGATTTTAAGCATATATATAAATACTTTGTTATAACCATATTTTCATTCATTGAGACAATAGTGTTGCAATCTGTAGCAAAAATAGGTATATCCCAATAATTCACATAACCCGCATTTGCGCCAGAAGCACTAACAGTTATGACATCTGCTTTTCTGTTTGCTTGATTATGTGTAATGGAAGGTAAAATTCCTCCTGCAACAACAGGAATATCTCCAGGAATTGCTTGCGAAGAAGTTAATGTTTGCCCCTTGCTGATTTTAGCAACTTCACCAAGTAAAGTCAACTGTGAGTTTTCTGCGTACAAAATTATTTTATTTTTTTTACTAAGATTAACTGCTTTATCAAATTTGCTTGTACCATAGTTAATAAATTCGCTCATACATCTATAAAAAATATTTTCAGACAAACTTGCATCGACATCAACTTTTTTGTCTAAAAACGCATTATAAATATAAGTATTTGCTTTCTGTGGATTTAACAAATTACCGCTTTCATCAAATAATTTTGTACCGCCTGGCAAATGCTTCATACCTTCATGTCCACGCCGCTCACTAAATTCATACCCTAAGAATTCTTTTACTTTTTTCTTTTCCCCTGTTTTAACAAGAACAATACTTTGCGAATAAGTCAGAAGAAAATATAGCATTTTTTCTTTTTCAATCTCTATGGCTTTTGTATAAATATCGTTGCCAAAAACCTTAAAATAATCAGAAAATAATTTATGCTCCTTCATAGAAACACTTGCTTTTCCACTTATAAAAGAAATATAATCATCAAACCTAAGATTTTCATACACATTAACAACATATTTAGAAAAAGCATTTTCAATTCCTAAAACTGTAACATCTTTAAAATTAGTTATAAATGTGTTTATTGCTTTTTTAATAGCCATAAAGTCATTATCCGGGCGACGCTCAAGAAATAAAACAACAGTATTTGTTCCTGTTTTCATAAATGTGCCAGAACCTAATTCTACAATAGCTTTTACTTTAAAGTATTTAAAAATAATTTCTCTTGCTTTAGAATGAATACCGCCATTTGATAAAATTGAGCTTGGAAGAATTATGCCTGCCCAGCCGCCAACTTTTAAAAGCTGTTTCATTCGTTCAACAAATAAACATTCTATTTCAGAACTATTATCAGTAATACTGTCATATAATTCAAAAGATTCGGAACCATATCTAAGAGTGCTTTTGAAGGCCTCAACAGAATACGGAGGATTAGAAATTAAAATATCAAACTGCCCGTTATTTTTTTTATCATATGGTTGTGTTTGCTTTAAAAGGTTACGATATTCTTCTGATTTCTCAAAATTATCTAAACCATTAGCCCAAATAATGTTTGCCTCTCCATCTCCATTAAAAAATGCACTAACCTTAGCAGTCTTTACAAGACGATTATCCAAATCAATGCCATAAACAAATTTTTTTGCCCAAGCAAATTTTATGTTGTTTTTCCAAGTTTCTACTAAATTTTTAACATCTGGTGCTGCATTTGAAATATCAATATTACTTTCAATAATATTTTGCATTTGATTCATATATTCAGTTAAAAAATGCCCGCTGCCACAAGCATAATCAATTACAACAGGAAGAATATCCTGTTCTCTGCTATTAATTTTGTTTTGTACAAACTCTTTTAATGGCAACGAAGAAATAATAAAACGAGTAATTGGCACTGGTGTAAAAAATTGTCCTGCTTCTTGTTTCATACTGGTATTTAACAATAATTCAAAAAAATTTCCAAGGAATTCATGCTTTTGCTGATACCTAAATTTATAAACTTGTAATAGCTCAACAATTTCACGAACAATTTTAGCATTAAGTTTAAATGTTTTCTCATCTAAGACTTCCACAAAAGCAAAATTAGGACTTTTTTTCAACCTGGTGTCTATAAACATATCTATTAACCGTTGTTTTTGAGCAGGATCATCAATAACCTTCAAAGCATTAGTTACTTCTTCTTCTGAATAGTCGATTATATTAATTTCAAGGAAGCGCCACATACCAGCTTTATATAAATCGTTGAGACGCATTTGCAAAGTTTCATCTGTATCAGATTCTAACCACTGAAATTTTAATTCATCATTAGGGTTTTGATTCTCATCAATTATTTTACATACAAACAAGTTAAGCAGTTTATTAAAGGCATTTGGTTTATCAGAAATAGCATTATGCCGTAAAATTTCCATTATCTGATTGTATATTTTTCCACTATCTTCTTCTTTAAGATTTTTAAGCATTCCATATGTGAGTGCTTTAGGTTTAATGTTATAAGGATTAGCAGAGTTTTCAAAAATACCATTGTCTTTGAAATTCTTGTTCCAATAATCAAAAACATCTTTTGCGCTTGATAAGTCGTGCCATGATTGTTCTACTAAAACAATATTATTTTTGTATTCAATTTCTTCTTCATCAAGATGTGAAGTATATAGACATAAGTATTTTGTTGCCTTATCTTGTTGATAATATGAAAAAATTTGCCCTCCGCTTTTTAATGTTTTAGATGATTCTTTTTCGTATTCATTTCCCCATGTTTTGCACTCTACCATTAAGAATGGTACACGGCCACTTTTATCGTAAACAAGAATATCTAATTTTCCTTTAAGATTA
>CAOJPS010000172.1 GCA_948441255.1 uncultured Eubacteriaceae bacterium
CCTGTTTTGAATTGTGATAGTATGCCTCATTGGCGAAGATGTATGCAGGGACATTCCGCGTCTAATATTCTTCCAATTGCTGCTGCTAACAGAATAGGGGAAGAAAAAATTATACCTTGTTATGAAAATAATATGCAAAGTTCCTCACTTTTATTTTATGGTTCTTCTTTTATTACAGATGAAACAGGAGATTTAGTTTGTGAGGCATCTCGTGATAAAGAAGAAATTTTGTATTATGAAACAGATTTGGACAGAGTAAGAGATATGAAAATGAGCTGGGGATTGTTTAGAGATAGGCGTTCGGAGTGTTATTATGATATTGTTAAGTAATTATCATAAAGTATAATAAATATAATTTAAGTTTTTAGAGGTTGATTTTTATGAATATTGTTTTGCTTGAACCTGAAATTCCTCATAATACAGGCAACATTGGAAGGACTTGTGTTGCTACAGGAACATCTTTACATCTTATTAAGCCATTAGGATTTAATATTGATGATAAATCTTTAAAAAGGGCAGGACTTGATTATTGGAAATATCTTGATTTAAAATGTTATGAAAATTTTGAAAAGTTTATAGTTGAAAATCCTGACGCTCATATTTATATGGCAACTACTAAAGCCAGAAAAACTTACGCTGACGTTAAGTACGAAAAGGACTGTTTTATAATGTTTGGAAAAGAAAGTGCAGGTATTCCAGAGGAAATACTTTTAAAATATAAAGAAAATTGCATTCGTATTCCTATGCTTGAAAAATATCGCTCTTTAAATTTGTCCAATTCAGTTGCTATAATATTATATGAAGCTTTAAGACAGCATAATTTTGATAATTTTCTTATTGAGGGAAATCTTCATAGACATAGTTGGGAAGATGTTTTATAGAAAGTTAATTATAGTAATTACATTTTAAAAGTTACAAAAAAACGATTTTACTTGCACGGGCTGCAAATTGCTTCGCAATTCGCTTACCGCCCATCAATGCCTGCGCACTCGTAAAATATTTTTTTGTTGTATTTTAAGTGTAATTACTATACATAAAAACAATTTAAGAAAGTCCGTATGATAGAATATAAAAAATATTTTCTGTCATACGGACTTTACATTATTGAGAAGAAATATTCTTCGGAAGTTTTTTTACTAAAATACTGTATATAACAGGAATTACAATAAGCGTAAAAAATAAAGAAGTGGAAAGGCCACACATAAATGCTATAGCTAATCCTCTAAATAAAACATTGCCGGAAAAAGCAAGAGGAATAAGTCCTAAAATGGTTGTCGCTGTACTTAAAATAATTGGTCTGAATCTTTTATCGACAGCTGTTTCACAGGCTTCCATTGAAGATATACCTTTTGCTAGTTCTGTATCCATATAATCTACTAAAACAATTGCGTTATTTACAACAACTCCGATAAGACTTATAATTCCTAGTATAGCAAACATTGAAAGATTCTCTCCAAAAATAAAAAGTCCTGCTGAAGAACCAATTAACGCAAAAGGTATAGTTACAAATATAATTATGCTTCTGTTTACAGAATAAAATTGTAAATATAAAATAAGAAAAATAGCTAACATACCAAGAAGCGCTCCAACAGAAAGAGATGAAATTACTTCCTCAAACATATCGCTGTCACCTTCATAGATTATGGAAAGGCCATTAAAATTTACTGTGTCCAATTTATTTTTTAGTGTGTTTTGAATTTCAACAGCGCTTTTTCCGTTGTTTGGCAAAGCTGTTACAGTGACACATTTTTGTCCGTTATAATGTGATATTTTGTTATAATCAGAAACATAATTTATATTAGCGAATTGTGTTAATTTGTATTTTCCACTGGTTCTCGAAGATTTTATTTCTATATTTTTTAAATTAGTTATTGTATTTGTATCAGTTTTTAAAACAACAGGATATTCTTTGCTGTTTTTTCTAAAATTTGTAACAGTCCTACCCATCATAGCTATATTTAACTCATTTTGAACTTCGCCTTTTGTAAGACCTATTGAATTAAGAGAGTCATTTTTTATATCAATATAATAGTTATAAGCTTTAAATTTTGTATCGGCATAGACATTTTTAGCTCCATCAATTTCTTTAAGCAATTGTTCAGCTTGTATGCCGGCAGAGTTTATGTTTTCCATATCATCTCCGCAAATATTAAGCTGAATAAGTTCACTTGATTTTGGAATTATTCCTATTTCTTTGACTATTACTCTCTCGGAAACACAAGATTTTAATTTATTTTCAAGATATTGGCAGTATTCTCCTTTTGTCATATCTTTGGTATTGTTTAACTTAACAACAAAACTTCCTGTATTTGTGGAATCCGTTGATGGCATAGACGTAAAATCATATTTTGGAATACGACCTCCTGTTGCTGAAAGAAAATACTCAATATTTTCTTCATTTTTGATAATTTCAGCTACTTCATTTACAGAGTTTTCTGTCTTTCTTATATCATATAAATTGTCAGTTTCAATATTTATATCAAGTAACATTTTATCTGAATTGGGAACAAGCTCCATATCAAGACGTGATATAAAATAAGTGCTTGACGCTACACATAAAACAGAAAACATTAATGTGATAAATCTGTATTTTAAACCTATGTGTAAAAGTTTTGAAAAAAACTCTCTGATATATTCTTTTTTCTTTTTCTTGATTTTAGATTTTTTCATAAGCATATAACACATAACAGGAGTAACAATCATTGAAACAGCATAAGAAAAAACAAGAGCCGATATAACTATTGTAGGCAGACTGAAAACAAATCTTCTCATAGAACCTGGCAGCATATAAAATACACAGAATATTGCCACTGTAGTCAGCATTGAGGAAAATACGGGAAGGGCAACTTCCTTTGTACCATTTATACAAGCAGAGAGTTTGTCTTCGTCATTATCAATTCTTACTTGTATAGCATCACAGACAACAATTACGTTGTCTACAAGCATACCAAGGGCAATAATTAATGATGCTAGAGAGACAAATTGTACGTCAATATCAAAAGCACTCATAGCAATAAATGTTAAAAATATAGTAAGAGGAATTACAAAAGCTACAATACTTCCATTTACAATGCTCATACCAAGCATTATTACAACAAGAACTATTAAAACGCTCTCAATAAGATTTACTATAAAATCGTTTATAGAATTGTTTACATCATCAGCTAAATAAACGATTTTGTTTATTTCAATATCGATAGGTATTGTTTTTTTATATTCATTTACTATATTAAGAACAGTGTCTCCTGTTTCAAGGATATTGACATTTTCATCAAAAAATACGCTTACTATAACCGCGTTTTTTCCATTATAGCTGTATTTTTTACTATCTCTGTTTTCTTCCATTTCAATATCAGCAACGTCACGAAGTTTAATAATAGCTCCAGTTTTACTGTTTATATAAATTATAATATCTTTTATTTCTTCTATATCTTTAAATTTCCCTGAAGAATTTATGTATAACTCGTTATTCTCAAATTCTATGGTACCCACAGGAATTGTTGAGTTTTGGTAAGAAATTATACTAGAAAGTTCTGTCAAAGAAACAGGAATATGATTTAATTTAGAGGAATCAACCTTAATTTTAACCCGCATTTCAAGTTCTCCCTCAACTTCTGTACGAATAACTCCGGGAGTTCCTGAAATCATATCTTTTAATGATTCAGCACGCTGAGTGAGTTCTTCATTTGTTTTATTATCACTTGTAAACGAAAGAATAAGTCCGCAAGTTTCAAAAGCGTTATCATTATAAGTAAGGCTTGTTATACCTTCTGGAAGTTCATTTGTTTTTAAGTCGTTAATTTTAATTCTTAATTTATCCATTTTATCCTGTAGTTCATTTTCGCTTAAGTCTTTTGAAAAAGAAACTTTAACTACGCTTATACCATTATAGGAATCGCTTGTAACACTGTCAAATCCCTCCGCTTCAAGGCACTTATCTTCGATTTTAGAGGTTACCAGTTCCTCCATATCAGAGGGAGAGGCCCCAGGATAAACTGTTGTTATAATAACCATAGGCAGTTCAATTATTGGATATTGCTGTTTTGGAGTTATTGAAAAACATATTCCTCCAAGTATGAAAAGAATTATAACTATAGCTATAACAGCTTTTCTTTTTGATATAAGATTATATATCAGACCTTTATTTTTCAACAGAAACACCTTCTTTTATATTTACTATTTGATTGTCGTGAAGATTTTTAACCTCATCCATAACAATTATCGTACCGCTTTCTATTCCTTTGACGCATACATTTTCCCCATCTGCATCTAATATTTCGATTTCCTTGCTTATAACTATGTTTTCGTTATTTGAGTTTTTGCTCACACAATAGACATAGTCTATTCCATTAATATCTATTATACTGCTTAATGGAACAAAAACTGAGTTTTGTTTATCAAGAGAAATAGAGACATTTACAAGACTTCCAAGAGCAAAAGAATTATTTTCGGAAGGAGTTATTTTTACATTGTAAGTTCGGGTGGTTTCATCGGGATATAGTTCAATAGAAGATATTTTTCCATAAGTTTCTTTATCATCCTGAACAAGCTTTGCTTCCATACCAACTGAAAGTTTTGTATAATCTTCGGTTGGTATAGCAATGTTGACAACCTCATCTCCGCTTTTAATAACTACAACAGGATTTCCTGCATTTGTAACCTCTCCAGATTTCATAGGAGTTTCAACAACATAACCGTCAATAGTAGATTTTAAAGAGGAATCATTTAAATGTTTTGTATTCTGCTCAAGAGAAATTTGAGCCTGATTAGCCGAAATTTGAGCTTGCTCAAGAGAAATTTGAGCTGCTTGTTTTTGAATATTAGCCTGTTCAATTTTATTTTCCATATCTTTTATTTTTATTTCCTGTAAAGAATAGTCCTGTTCAAGATTTTCTATTTTCTTCTCTTGAAGACTTATATCTTTTTCCATAGAATTTTTTGTATTTGTAAGTTCTTCCTCAATAGTATCAAGAGCAAGTTTAGCGTTGTCAAGAGTTGTTTTGTCACAAACACCGTTGCTGAATAATGTTTGAGTATTTTCAAAAGTAGTTTTAGCATTATCATAGTTTAGTTGTATTTTGCTGATTGAGGAATTATAAGTTTCCTTTATTTTTTCTAAAGAAATTTTTTCAGCCTCAATTCCTGTATGAGCCTTTTGCAATGTCAACCTTTCAGCTTCAAGCCCTATATTTATTTCATTTATTGAACTGTCAATTTGAGAAATTTTATTTTTGGCCAGGTTGATATTTTGATTTGCGTTAGCTATGTCTTGTTTTGCGTTATTAATAGCCATTTGAATTGTTTCTGTATCAAGTGTAGCTATTATTTGACCGGCCTTTACAGCATCTCCTTTTTCTACAAGAATTTTATTTATTTTTCCGGAAAGCTCAAAACTAAATCTTTTAAGCTCATCGGCTGAGGTATATCCAGAGTAAGAAACAAAATTTTCATAATCTTTAGATATCGCGGTAAATGTTTTTACTGTAGTGATTTCCTGATTATTAATTTTTTCTTCAGTACAGCCGCTTAACAGAAAAACAATGTAAAATATTACCGCAAATAAATTTTTAATTTTTAAATTCATTATGAATACCTCCTTAAGTAAATTTATATAGATTCCATATACATTTTTTCCAAGCTAATTTCATCTATATTAAATTTTTCACATAAACTTTTTCTTAAAGCCCAAAATGTAGCCATTTTTAATACAAGCAAGACAAGTTCAAGCTGCTCTTTCTCAGAAAAAACAAAAATATCCTCAACTTCCGCAAAAACTTCCTTTGGAAGTTCTGTAATTATGTTTGTT
>CAOJPS010000173.1 GCA_948441255.1 uncultured Eubacteriaceae bacterium
TGCGCTCAAAATTTTCTTGTACCCTTTGGCTCTCTTTGTCGAACTCACGTTAAATAAACCTATTGATTGAATCAAAAGCAGTAACAGCATAATAGGCGCAACAAACTTAATCATTATAATGTAAAGCCACTTTCTTCTAAACTTATATTTACCTTGAGTAACTTCCTCAATAATTACATCAGGCTTTACTATCCATCCAATAAGAATGCAAGTTAAAAACGCTACCATAGGCATAAGACAGTTATTGCTTATATAATCCAAAACATCAAGAATCTGACCGACTGTTCCGTTTGGAAGAGGCAATTCAAAGAAAAATGAATTGTACCCAAGGCAAACTATACAGCCCACTATCAAAGTATATACAGCCACAATAACAGAACTTTTCTTTCTTGTAAATCCAAAATAATCCATAATACTTGAAACAATAGCTTCCATTACTGAAACAGAAGAAGTTACCGCCGCGAAAGCTACAATTAAAAAGAATACAAGCCCAATAATATTGCCCATTCCTCCCATAGCCGTAAATACTTTTGGTAAAGAAACAAACATAAGTCCTGGCCCGGCAGACATACCTTCTGTCCCCATGAATACAAATACTGCCGGAATAATCATAAGACCCGCGAGCATAGCAACCAACGTATCAAAAAGCTCAATTTGATTGATAGAATGCATTAAATTTGTATCTTTACGAACATAAGAGCCATAAGCTACCATTATTCCCATTGCTACACTTATAGAAAAAAACAATTGTCCCATTGCGTCTATTAATATCATAAAAAATTCTTTTAAAGACATACCCGAAAAATCCGGTATCAAATAAATTTTCGAGCCGTCCAGTCCGGTCCTAACAACACCATCTGTTTCAGTATGTTCCAAAGTCAAAGAAAAAACAGAAATACCAATTATCATCACCACTAATATAGGCATAAGTATTTTACTATATCTTTCAATTCCTTTTTCAACTCCCCAAAATACAATAATCCCTGTAACAGCAAAAAATATAAACATAAATATAATAGGCTGAGAATTGCCCGAAATATAGTTCGAAAAATATTCTCCGCTTGCGGCAGCATTTCCAGCCCCTGTCAAATAAATAGATAAATACTTAAATACCCAACCGCCTATAGAGCAGTAATATGGCAAAATCAATATAGGTACCAAACAAGCAAGAATGCCAATACCCCTCCAACGCCGATTTAACTTTCCATATGCTGTAAGAGGACTCTGAGCTGTTTTTCTTCCAATTGCCACTTCTGTTGTCAAGAGTGAAAAACCAAAAGTCAACGCCAATATAATATAACACAATAAAAACACGCCGCCGCCGTCTTTTGCCGCCAAATATGGAAACCGCCAAATATTCCCTAATCCCACAGCGCTTCCTGCCGCCGCCATAATAAATCCCAGTTGTCCCGAAAAACTACTTCTCTTTGTATGTTTTCTCATTTCATCACCTACTGTAATAATATTTTAATACAATATAAAACAACACGACTATAAATATTTTTAACCGCTTATAGAATAGATATAAATTAAAAATATTTTATTCAATATTTTTAGCGTTAAAAAAACAAAACATCTTTTTCTAGAATTTCAGTTAAAATATTTTTTTGTCAAAATTACTATAAAATAAAATTATAGAATTTTCAAACATATATCAAGCAAACATACCTCCTCACTTTGTTTTATATATTTCATTATCAATTTTATCAGTTTTTCTTTATATATTCAACAAATATTTTCATTATTGGCAATATTTATAGTCAATCAACTTGAAAATGAGCAAAAGAAGGCAAAATAAAAATTATTTTCGCAAGGCAGTGGAGTGAGGGCATAGTCAGAGCCTATGCCGACCGACACTAACACTGCGAAAAGGATTTTTATCTGCCGAACTTGTTTATTTTTAAGGCGATACTGCATAATTCAATAAAACAGATTTTAAATGATATAAAAAGCTCGCAAACATAGTCGTAGCCTATGTTAAGAGATTTTGACAAAGTAATGGAAAATATAGTGAAAGAACTTAAAAAGAAGTAAAAAATTTATTTTACTCAAAAGTCTGCGAAGTGCTTCACAATTCGCTTACCGACTTTTGCCTCAAGCGGACGTAAAATATTTTTTTACCGTTATTCAAGTTCTTTCATTATATCAACAAAATCTGTGAAATTATAATTGTGCGATATTGCCTTAACAAAAAAATGCCGTGTAATTTAAACTAAACAGCCCAAGATAAAATCTCACTGTTTTTTAATTACACGGCATTTTCTAAAAATTAATTATTGCACCGCAAAAAATTATTTTGTTTCACAGATTCCGCAGCCAATTCCTCCACCAGAGAACATAATAACAAACAAAAGAAGAATAAGCATAGAACTGTCACAACCGCAAGAATTTCCGCAGCCAATTCCTCCGCCCTGCATAAGCATAAAAATAAGTAAAATCCAAATAAAACTGTTTCCACCAAAATTCATAAATAAAACCCTCCTAAATAAAAATTATTTGTTACACATCTATCCTATGAGCTAAAAAGTAAAAAATGACTAAATTTAAAAAAAAATAATAGTACAGGCTATAATTTGTCATCGCTTTTTATTTATAGCCAACAAACTTAAAAAATATTTTTGATTGCTAAATTTGTTTGCTTTTAAATTTGTTGACTATAGTAAATACCGCATAATTCAAAAAATTATTTTTAATATCTTTTGCGCGGTATTTCCTATAAAGATTTCTTTCGAAACTATAAAATTACAGCAATCCAACAAAAAAAATATGTAACAATTCACACGTTAATTTCATAAACTAAATATTAAGATAGTTCCAAGGAGTTGAATTAAATGTCCGAACCCGAAAAAAAGGTTCAGTTAATATTGGAATGCAGTATGACACAGTCAAAAGAACTTTTAATAAGCGAAATAGCGACGCTAAAATATCGCCTTCCGGCAATAAACTCCTATGTTGTGGAAATTTATGAAAAAGACCTTCCAAAGTTAAAAAATCTAGAAGGCCTTAAAGCGGTTTATGAAAATGCTCGTATAACAGCACAAATGAATAACGCAAGAAAAATATTAAAATCTGAATTTGCCAACAGTCAAGGCTACAACGGAAATGGAATAACCATTGCTTTTCTTGACACTGGAATAGCTCCATTAAAAGATTTTATCTATCCAACAAACCGAATTATCGCTTTTAAAGATTTTATAAACAATAAAACAGAACCCTACGACGATAACGGACATGGTACTCACGTAGCAGGAATATGTGCTGGAAACGGCACGCTTTCCAACGGCAAATACAAAGGGATAGCGCCAATGGCAAATATAATATCATTAAAAACATTAAATAATAAAGGCAATGGAAATTCTTCCGACGTTCTTGCCGGAATACAATGGATAATAGACCACGCTAAACAATACAATATAAAAATAGCAAATCTTTCAATAGGAACCGAACCTCAGACAACCGACGACCCCCTTGTAAAAGCAGTGGAATTTGCCTGGGACTCAGGAATTGTAATAACAACAGCCGCTGGAAACAACGGACCAAAATCAGGGACAATAACATCTCCGGGAACAAGTAAAAAAGTAATAACTGTAGGCACAGCAAATGATAATAGCTTTGTAAATATATCAGGAACAAACGTAATAAACTTTTCTGGCAGAGGTCCTACAAAGGAGTGTATCGTAAAACCAGACATTTTAGCTCCTGGAACAGACATAATATCCTGTATGACGCCAACACCATACAAAAGCGGAAAAGACGAAATAAAAAAAATTGATAAAAACTATACACAATTAAGCGGAACATCAATGTCAACACCAATGATAACAGGCGCTATAGCGCTTCTTCTTGAAAAATATCCATCAATGAGTCCTGATGACATAAAATATGCTTTAAAAAAGTGCGCGGTTGATTTAAATTATCCTCACAACAGGCAAGGCTGGGGAATGGCGGATATTGAAAAATTAATTAAGGAGGAAGAATTTCATGTCAGACATTAAAAAAATAATAGAGTTAAACAACTTAATAAGCGACAACAATTCACTTCAAAACGACATAACAGAAATATCAAATTTGATAAAAACAATGTTTCAAAAAAAGTATATTTCAAAACTTTCAGATGAACTAAAAATACAAAAACAAAACCATCAAAAAAACCCGTCAAAAGAAATACAGTTAATTCAAGCTGTAAAACCATTTATAAGTCAGTCAAGGCATAACGACATAGATAAAATAACAGACGCTCTTATAAATATAACAACTCTTATGGATATACAAAAGGATTTTTTAGAAAACACAAAAAAAGATAATGTAAAACAAACACCAAAAAAACAGATATTACCCGAAAAACAGATATCCGCTATGGACACAACCGTAACTCAAAAAGAAGACTCCTCAATAAAAAAAGACGGAGTATATGACATAGATGAAACCTGTCTTTTATCAAATCAAAGTATAAAACAAAATTCAAACCAAAACTTTTTAGCACTATATATACTGTTAATAGCAGTAATTCTAAAAAATAACTAAAAAAATATTTCTATCCATACCAAAAGCAACATAAATTAACCGACGTGCCAAAAAGTGGCACGCCGGATTTAACTTCCATATTATTTTTCTTTATAATAAAGCATACAATGACAATATCCCTCAAACTTATCATCAGCAACCTGTTCTTTGAACTCTTTGCACATACACTTATTTTCTTCAACCCTTTCTCTTTTGCAGGGACAATAACCGCCGGTTTTTTTTAAACCTTCTTTAATTCTGTTTACAATATCTTTATTTTCGTTATACCTAATTTTGCTCATTTATTTTTTTCAATCCTTTCAGCCAATTCTTCCTTAGGAACATATCCAACAGACAAATCAATTACCTTGTCATCTTTAATAAAAGCAATAGTAGGAATGCTCAATATATTAAACTTATCAGCTAAACCAGGCTGTTCATCAATATTTATTTTACAAAACTTAACACCCGAAATTTCTCCGCTAAGCTCATCAATAATAGGAGAAAGCATTTGACAAGGCCCGCACCAAGACGCCCAAAAATCTACAATAACAAGCCCATTATATTTTGAAATTTCATTTTCAAAATTTTCTTCTGTAACAGCAACAACTCCACCATTACAGTTTCCGTGAGCACAATTATAATCACTGCCGCCGTGAGAACCGCAGGTATGTCCCTCATCATGTTCGTGATGATGAGAACAAGTAGCGTCAGTATTATATTCAAGACTATCATTTAAAAACTCTGAAACAGCCTCGTCAGCGTCCCCTGAAACACCGCCATAAAGTTTAATACCAGCATTTTTAAGAGCCTCCTTAGCTCCTCCGCCTATTCCTCCGCATATAAGAGCATCTACATTAAAATTCTTTAAAAAATCGGCCAAAGCTCCGTGACCGCTTCCATTTGTAGAAACAACTTCAGAAGAAACAATTTTTCCATCTTCAGTAGTATAAAATTTCATTTGCTCAGTATGTCCAAAATGTTGAAAAACTTGTCCATTATCATAAGTTACAGCTATTTTCATAACAAAACCTCCAAAAATAAAATATATCATTTTCTTTATAATATTACCATATATAAATATTATACCACAAATATTATATTACAGCAATTCCAATAAAAATTAATAAAAAAGATTTTTTATTATAGTAATTACATTTAAATTGTAACAAAAAAATATTTTACGAGTGCATAAGCCATATGCACTAACTTAAGAAAAACCTTGAGGCTCTGCCCCATATGCACTAACTTAAGAAAAACCTTGGGCTTTCAGCCCAAAC
>CAOJPS010000174.1 GCA_948441255.1 uncultured Eubacteriaceae bacterium
TTTTGGGTCACTAGCTCAGTTGGTAGAGCACTGGACTTTTAATCCAGGTGTCTCGGGTTCGAACCCCGAGTGACTCATTGGAAAAGGCATCTTTCGTTTTGACGAGGGGTGTTTTTTTATTTTTACGGAAATTTTGGAATTGATTTTACTTTTTTGGAATAAGGGAGATACTTTAATGGAAAGAGTGTTTATTAGTATTTTGTTAATAACGTTTTTTACAATAGGATGTAACAGTATTGAAAAAAAAGAAATTACAGAAAAAACAGAAGATATGAAAACGCAGTCTAAAGAAAATAATATTGATTATGGAAGAAATATTGTTCAGTGCGGTGAGTGTATTTATTTTTGCGATTCAAATGATGATAAAAAGTCAAATTATGGTCGGGCAGTTTATTCCGTAAATCAAGAATATAATGAAAAAAAGAAAATTGTTGAAATATATGGTGATTTATATGCCACGGGAAAATTGTTCGTATTTGATAATTATATTTTTGTAAATGATTATATTGATGATGAATATGTAATATTGAGAATATCAATTGATGATAATAAGGTTAAAACACTTTCTAAAGGTATATTGAATTGTATTGACGCTGAGAATGGTGAAGTTTATTATTCTCATTTTTTATATTATGACTCTTATGAAAAAAACACGGAAATATTTAAAATGGATGTTAATGGTGAAAATGTAAAACTAATATGTTTAGGCAAATATGAATTTTTACATAAAGACAATGACGTTGTATATTTGGAGGGAATGTATGATAAAAACGCCGTATTAATGAGTATTAATAGTGATAGTTCTGATTTGAGAAAGATTGTGGAAATTCCCTGTGAGTATCGTGAGTATGAGAAAGAACCTGAAAGAATTACGGAATTTGGTATTGCTGGGGATTGGATTTTTTTGAGCGTTGGCTCTTATCAGGGAAGCGGTAATTTTTTTTATGGGAATCTTGTTCGGCTTAAGAAAGATGGAACAGAGTTTGAACGATTGATAGATGAGCCTATTGAACATTTTTATATTATAGGGGATTATATTTATTTTAATTATGAGTATTATGAGGACAACAAAAAACAAGGCTGTTGGCGTATGCGTACGGATTTGAGCGGAAAAGAGCATATCGGTGATAAAATAGGAATGCTAAAAGGCTACTTTGATGACGGATATTTATATGGTGAAGCTGTCGCTGCCAGCGATAGTAACAAGACAATTAATGATTTGCGACAGTTGAATATTGAAAAAAATGAGGTTATATCTCTTTTTGATGGAAATAAGGCGCTTATGCGTGAGGATAGTAATTATCTTGGATATTATGTTACCGAAAAGGTTAATGAATTTATTTATTTTTGGGTGGAAGTACACGGATACAACAGAGATAATGACAATTGGAGAGGACATACTTGTTATGAGGCCTTTTATCGGGTTAGAGATAATGGAGAGGATTTAAGATTGTTATATGAAAGAACTTAAAAAGAAGTAAAAAAATTTATTTTACTCAAAAGTCTGCGAAGTGCTTCTCAATTCGCTTACCGACTTTTGCCTCAAGCGGATGTAAAATATTTTTTTACCGTTATTCAAGTTCTTTCACTATATATGAAAATAGTGAATCATATTAATCAACTTGAAAATGAAGCTAATGAATCTGTTCGATTTTTAAGTTTGCTGACTATAATTGATTATAGGAAACACCGCACAAATAGGAAATAAAAATAATTTTGCAAAAAAAATACGCTTCAAGTGGGTTTAAAAACCCACACTTCCGCTAAATTTTTTTGCCGCTCAAGCTAAAATTATTTTTATATTTTAATTTGTCGGTATTTCCTAATAGGAGAGTTAAAAATGAAAGAAAAATTTTTTACTTTTTTACTTATAGTGTTGTTTGTTTTTATGACAGGCTGTAATAGTGAAAGAACAGAAAAAGAAACGGTTTTTAATGAGGAGATATTACAAGAAAAAAATGGTTGTGATTATGGAAATAGTATTGTTTGGTGCGAAGGAAAACTTTATTTTTATGACGATGATAATAATGATTTCGATTTTAATGGAGCTGTTTATTCTATAGACGAATATTCGGGAGAAAAGAAAAAAATTACTGAAGCGGCGTGGAAAACTTCTTTGTATAAATTGGATAGTTATATTTTTGTGAATGGGTTTGTTGATGAAAAAGAGGTTATATTGAGAATATCCACTGACAGCGGTAAGGTTGAGAATATTTTAAAGGGAACTTTATGTTGTATAGACCGAGAAAAAAGTGAACTGTATTATTCTTATCATTATGATTTGGACGGTGAATATATTACTACTATATTTAAGTCGAATATCGACGGAGAAAGTATAAAACCTATTTGTTCAGGGCGTTATGATTTTTTGCGTAAAGATGGAGATTTGATTTATTTGATGGAAAGGCCTATAAATTGTACCATATTGGCAAGTGTGAAAAGCGATGGTTCTGATTTGAAAAAAATTGCTGAAATTCCGTCTATATATGAAAGGGAGCCTATTATTGATTTTGGTATTGCCAGTGATTGGATTTTTTTAAGCGCTGGCGCTCATTCAGGAAAAGGAAATTATTTTTGCGGTGGATTGGTTCGCTTGAAAAAAGACGGAACTGAGGTTGAGCGGTTTTATGACGAGCCTATTGAACATTTTTATATTATTGATGATTGGATTTATTTTAACTATGAGTATTATAAACTTAGTGAAAAGGAAAATTGGGGCTGTTGGCGTATGCGTACTGATTTGAGTGAAAAGGAATATCTTGGGGACAGGGTTGGGGTTTTACAAAATTGTATTGATAATAAATTTTTATATTGCGAATACAGCGCCAATGAAGATGATGTATTTACGGCAATTAATGATTTGAGACAGTGGGATATTGAAAATAATGAGGTTATAACACTATTTGAAGGGAAAAATGTGCTTTTAGCCGAGGACAGCAGATATTTGGGATATTATGTGACTGAAAAAATTGATGAGTTCATCTATTTTAAAGTATGGGTTTATGGATATAAAAGCGGTGAAAATTACGCTGGACATACTTGTTATGAGGCTTTTTGCCGTGTTAGAGATAATGGGGAGGATTTAAAAATACTATATGAGGAAAAGGGAAAGAACTGCTCTTAAAAAAGTTTTTTAGAGTATATTTTTAAAATATCCAAAAAATCAGTAAAAATAATATCATTACGTTTAAAAAGATATTATTTTTACTGATTTTTTGTTTTTAGGCAGGATGTAAGTTAATTTATAAATCCCATTTCACCGAAAGGATACCATTTGAAAACTACTTTGGCTATTATATCTGACTTATTTATCGTGCCGAAAACACGGCTGTCGGTGCTATGAGTCCGATTATCCCCGAGTATATAATATTCGTCATCTTTTAAAGTTATATCTACATTTCCATCTGTTGAACCAGGAATTTTGATATATGGTTCTGTTAAAAGAGAATTGTTTATAAAAATCTGATTGTTTTGTATAACTATGTGGTCGTTTGGTTTTCCTATTATTCTTTTTACTATTATTTCCTCGTTTCCGTTATAATTTATTCCGCATAATATTATGTCGCTGTAATCTATTAAATTAAAATATGCTGATATTCTTGAAACAAGGACTCTATCACCAGTTTTGAAGGTATTTTCCATTGACGAGCCCTCTATTAAAAAGGGCCAGAATAAAAAATATAATATTACCGCAAGTATTACTGCCTCTATTAACGCTGAACGCCACTCATTTAATTTTGTTTTTTCCATTTAAATTATATTACTCCTTTTGTAAGTCTACATTGTATATTGCTTCCTGGTCTGATATATATATTGAGCCGATTGTTATATCTTTATAACCGTCTTTTTTTAATGTGATTGAATGTTCTCCCTGTGTGACGTCGCTTGAATAGGGGGTGGTTCCTACTGAATTTCCGTCTATCATAAGCGAGGCGCCTGTTGGAGTTGAGTTTACTGTGAGAGTTCCCATTTTTATTTCTTTGGTGAGCTGGGCATTTATTGTTTTTTCGGGCGAGTTTACTTTAAATTGGCTTGAATAGGTGGTATAGCCATATTTTACAATCTCTATTGTATAATTTCCGTATTCAAGTTCTAATGGTTCTCTAGAGAGTTCAAGGTTTCCGTTTATATATAAAGCGAAATCGGTTACATTTGTTTTAATGGTGACTTTTCCGGCTCTTATGTTTATTTCTGAAAGGTTTAAGGCGAATTTCTCATTTACGGCAAGACCGATTTCTTTTGTAAAAGAGTCTATATTATCACCTTTTACCACTATTTTATGAAAACCCTCATTTAATTTGATTGTATCAGCGTCGCTTAACTTTTTGTATACACTGGTGTCTATTTCTATTATTCCGTTTTTTATCTTATCATTTTTTATTATTTCTATTTCTCCGTGGCCTTTGTTTAATGTTACTGACCATATTTTATCATTATAACCTGATATGGTTATTATGTCTATTGAGGAGTCTAACAATTTTGGGTCAAATTCTTCATTTCTGTATAAAAATTTTGTCATTTCGGAATAGGAATAGGTTTTCATTCCAGCGGTTATTGTCATATCGACCGTATTGATTTTAAAACCGTTTTGCAGAGTTTCTTTAAAGCCTTTATCTGTTTTTTTCATTGAGGTTAGGTTATTATCTTTATCATAGGCGAATGTTATTAAATCGCCTTCGGCAAATTCTTCAAAAACGAGAGTTTTTCCATACTCATCACGCATTTCCGTTCCGCCCGCTATTGTATAATCGGCGTTTTCATCGGCTGTTATGTTATATATTGTGACAGCGTTAAAAGATTCGCTTTTCATTCTTATGACGCCCATATATTCCTCTGTTAATTCATTTATTTGGCTTTCGGAGGAAGTGTAAGAATATGTGGCAGGCTCATAGTTATAATTTTCTTCTGCTTTATTTGATTTTTTTCCGGCGCTGAAGGTATTTTGCATTATTATAAAAAGAACTATAAAAACAATTATTCCGCAGCCTATGGCAAGGGTCATAAAAACAGGGTATTTTGACTTTTGAGGGGGCAGTTTTTTTGGGGTTTTTTGTTTTTGGCTTTTTTCTGAGTCAAAATATTCGAAAGAATTGAGCGGTTTTGTATTTTCGCTCGGAGTATAGTATACTCCCTCGTTTTCATAGTTTATACTATTTTTTTTATTTACATTCTTTTTATTATTCATTGTATTTAAACCTCTTTAATAAAATTATCTACAAGGAAATACCGACAAATTAAAAAAATAAAAATAATTTTTTTAAAAAATTGAAGTGGTAGTGTTATTTTTCTTGAAAAATGACACGATAACGGAAATTTTAATTTTAAAAAATTATTTTTAATATCCTTTGCGCGGTGTTTCCACAAATATATTTTATATATAATAATAAAAAAAAACAAGTATTTTTGATATTTTGTTTTGTGAAAGTTAATTTATGTACTTTTCACACGAAAAGTACCAAAAGTGCTGAGGGGCTGAATTCGCCCCCCAGACCCCCCGCATAAGTTTTTTCCTTCGAGTGATTGGCGTACGGGAGTATGGCAGAGCCGGAGGAGAATGAAAATTACGATGTGTTTTGGTGGGGAGAGGAAAAAATAGAGTGTTGAAAAGGCAAAAGGGGGTTTTGAGAAAGCAGTTTGAGGTGTTTTTACAGATAAGATTTATACAAAATTTTTAGTTTTGGGATTTTGATGTACTTTTCACACGAAAAGTACCAAAAGTGCTGAGGGGCTGAATTCGCCCCCCAGACCCCCCGCATAAGTTTTTTCCTTCGAGTGATTG
>CAOJPS010000175.1 GCA_948441255.1 uncultured Eubacteriaceae bacterium
GCATTCGTTAGTAAAGAAGAAATACGTACAGCAGAACCGTATTGTTGGGTTATCAATAAACAATTTTTGCCAATCCAGCCAAGTCCCCCTCTTGTTGCCACTGTTTTATGTGGAAGCCAAGAAGATTTATTTTGATTTATTTCCACTCGTTCTGTGGTTTGTGCATAGGCTTCAAATCCTTTTTCCCTTAAAAAGCATTCTCCTGCTATGACAATTTCATTCAGTTTGTCATTTAATGAATGATACAAACTATAATATTCTTTCGTTGGTGCTTCCTGCAAGTCTACAACAACATTTTTAGGAAGTGCGACAGCAACAGCTACTCCAATTTTAAAATTGCAATTTTCAATCATGCTAATATCTCCAATTCCAATCAAATCAGCGCCATTATGATACAATATTTTTTTAATCTCGTCTGTAAACTCCATAAAATCCCTCTTTACATGCCAATTTATTGAGTTGCGGTGAAAAAAAACTTCTAAATCTAACTATAATTTCGCCGTTTTTGAATAAGTATAATTAATAATGTTGCTGTTAGATTCCGGACTTCCCGCATAACGCCATAAAGCGGCTATGAATTGTTCTCTTGTCATAGTATCTCCGGAACCGAAAATATTGTTTCCGTAACCGTTTAAAATTCCATTTTCAGCAGCCCACAACGCACCGTTTCTATACCACCTGCCCTTGCATAACGTCGTCAAATTCAATATCAGTTTCAACAACGTCATAGTTGTTTACCTCCATAATTTTATATACCAAGTAATTTTTTTATTCCAAGTAAAGCCAATTCATATATTGACATATATTTAAAATTTACATTTGCTTCACTCATTGCGTTTCTCTGTTTATCTGTTACAACGGCGTAGGGATAAATTCCATACATAAAAGGAAAAAAAGAATATATAAAGTCATCTTTTTCCTGTTCTGGCATATTAAATTTATCAAGGCATTTTCTTACAGAACATATTGTTTCTCTGTAAACCTTTTTAAATTCAATAAGTTTTTCCATATGACTGTTATCTTCCATATCCCTGAGATTTAAAGACAAAAGACTTAGCATAGTTTCACGCTTTTCCAAAGAGTGTGCCAGAAACTTTGCAAAATCATTTTTTGTAAGCTCTTTTTCATCGTCTGCTGCGGCATATAATTCCTGCGTCCATTGTTCATATTCTCTTTTTAAAATATCAAGAAATATTTCTTCTTTTGTATTGTAATAATTATAAATTGAGCTTCTTTTAAAAGAAGTAATATTTCCTATTTCTTTAATTGTTATTTCTTTAAAACTCATAGTTTCATATAATTTCATACAAGCATTAATAATTTCGTTTTCACGTTCTTTCGTCAATTCAACAGAACCTTTAGGCATAATATTATTTCGCTCCTTTCGCAAAGGAAAGACATTTTTCTATAACATCTCCCGTTTTTAAATATTCATACGTCGGAAATTCAAAAAGAACAGGCTTTAAAATGTGATAATTTACTTTTCCCTCTTCATTCAAATATTCTTCCTCAACATATGTGCTTTCTATGGAACATATAAAACTTTCAAAATTAGGCGTATTATAAATGTCAGCAACCTTACAAGCCATAACTAAAGGTGATTTTTTGATTATAGGCGTTCCGGCCTCTCCGATTTCATATTCGAAAAGTTTTGATTTATCCTCGTTTCGTCCGCTTACCTTTCCACTGTAATCCGCTTCGGGCAAAATGTTTTCATCAACAATATTAATTGATAAACAATTATTTTTCTTAATAAGCTCATTTATAAAATGAGGAGCTGCAAGACTTACAAGCACTCTGTCGTGACCAATAATACCAATGTGAGCAACTAAAGTCCAGGTCGGTTTATTATCATTCATAGCGCCGATAACAGTTAAAGGTGTAGGATATAAAGCTAATTGTGAGCCGATATTTTTCTTCATTAATACTCACTCCCTTATTTTGTTGTGACAACGTGTCATTACATATATTATATATTCATATCAACACGTTGTCAATACTTTTTTAAAAAATTTTATAAAAGTATAAATCACAAAATATATGGTTTATAATTAAATAGGAAACTAAAAAGCCATTTCCTATTTAACCGACAAAGTAAATCCCCGCCTCTTAGGTGGAGGGTACTTACTCTTATATTCAGCGGCGAGTACAAGCTCCCACTGAATATAAAAGCATTGTTAAATGCTGTCGGTTACGAGAGTTTTTGCGAAGCAAAAGAGCGAGTAATCTTGACTTATAAAAACTGACATATATTTTTTTATTTATTAATTATTTTTCCGAAATTGCTGCTTTAACAGTATTAATAGCATTTAATGTTCTTGGAAATCCATTATACGGAACACAGAGCAATACCGCCGATAAAATTTGATCCTCTGTATTTCCTACTGCTAAATTACCCACTGTGTGAGCACCTATCTGAGATTCACAGCCTCCATTTGCTGCTAAAATAGAAAGAGTAATAAGTTCTCTTGTTTTAACATCAAGGGTATCTCTTGTATAAAAATCACCGAAACAAATATCAGAAAGATATTTTGTAATAACTTTTTGGTCGTCTGTCATATCGTTTGTGATTGTGCCGATTTGTGGCCCGAAAATTGAACGCTGAACCTCAAGACCTTTTTCATATCTGTTTTTATCCGTAACAGTAGCCTGAGATTTTGGAAGACTTATTTTTCTTTCCTCAAAAACCTCATTGGCAGCGTTCATTGCGTTAATTGATTTAGTATAGCCGCAGTAAGGAGCGCTGTGATAAATAGCTTCCTGTATTTCCTCAGCTGTTACACCATTGTCAAGAGCATAGGCTGTCTGCGTTTTAATCTGAGGATAAGCCTGTGTTGCTGTCATTGTGGCAATAATTAAAAGCTGCTGAGTTTTTTTATCTAAATTTTTATCAATATATTCGTCACCATAGTGATTAATCATTTCTTCTATTTCAATCATATTATTTTCTCCTTTTAATGTTGTTTTAGCTATTGCTCCGAAACAGAATATTCCATGTGAAATCAAAGTTGTACAAATAAGTATTGCGGTAACAAATTTTTTCATTTTATTTTCCTCCCAATATTATAAAATCTGTTTATTTCCAGCAGACCATACTTGTTTTTCTCTTGAACGTGACTGTGTATTTTGAGCCATAACACCTACAAGTTTATGTGGAATATAAAGTTCTTCCAAATAACAGATTTCTTCTTCTGTCAATTCCAAATCAACTGCTTTTACAGCGCCCTCTATATGATGTAATTTTGTTGTTCCTACTACTGGAGAGGTTACTTTTGTTAAAAGCCACGCAAGAGAAATTTCTGTCATAGATACATTTCTTTTTTCCGCAAGTTCCTGTACACGCTTTATAATTAAACTGTCCTGCTCTGATGAAGCGTCATATTTGAATTTTGCGTAACTGTCTTTTTCAAGTCTTTCTGAAGTTTCATTTGAGTATCTTGAAAGCCGTCCGCTTGCTAAAGCACTGTAAGGAGTCATAGCAATATTATCTTCATAACACAGTTTTGTCATTTCTCTTTCTTCTTCTCTGAAAATAAGATTATAATGACCCTGAACAGACACAAATTTTGAAAAACCTTCTTTTTCAGCTAAAGCGTTAGCTTTCACAAGCTGATAAGCGTAACAGTTTGATATACCTATAAATCGTGCTTTTCCGGCTTTTACTATATTATTAAGTCCATCCATAATTTCGTAAAGAGGAGTTTGGTAATCCCACATATGATATATGTATAAATCTACATAATCCATATTAAGATTTTCAAGACTTTTATTTATAGAATTTTCAATGTGCCGCTGTCCGGTGATTCCATTTTCTATTTCTTCTTGCGAGCGTGGAAGAAATTTTGTAGCTACAACCATTTTATCACGCCTCGCAAAATCTTTAAGCGCGCGTCCGAGATACTGTTCGCTTGTGCCGTTTTGATAACCGATAGCCGTGTCAAAAAAATTAATTCCCAAATCTAAACCGTGCTTGATAATTTTTCGTGAATTTTCTTCATCAAGCGTCCATAAATGCTGCCCGTTTTTTGAATCTCCGAATCCCATACAGCCCATACAAATACGAGATACTGTCAAATTCGAATTTCCTAATTTTGCATACCTCATAAATAAATTCTCCTTTCATTTTTATTATGACAACGTGTCATTACTTATATTATACATTCATATCGACACGTTGTCAAGATATTTTCAGGAATTTTTATAAAAATATAAATTATAGAAAACATTTATTATTTTTATATCTTTAAATCCTATAATTTATATATTTTCTGTGTTACAAAAAAATTTTTATTTCATAAATAAAAATAATAATCTCTTTATAAAAAATATTATTCAAGAAAATGTATTTTTCTATTTTTATTGAAAAAGAATAGGCTTTCAAAGAATTGAAATCTTAAAAAACAAAAATCATTAAAAACACCTTGTTCTATCTTGGTAAGCAATGTTTATGGGCGCCCATAAACGAAATTTCGCTCATTATTCCTACGGAAAATTTCGTTCAATTTTTGCTTGTTGGGAAGTTTCCCAAACTCTCAAAAAGAACGCCGAAGCGTTCTTTTTTTAAGCCTCTGCGCGTCTGCTGAAAGACAAAAATCATCTGTTGAAATCTTTCTTTTGAGGACTTTTTTCATCTTTTGAAAAAGCCAACAAACGGTCAGTATTCGCTTTTATAACCGTAAGTTTTTTAACTTCATCTTTAGTTTTTTTGTATTCGCTGTACAACTTATTTTTCTCTGATTTTAGTGCGGCATATTCTGTTTTTAACGTCTTAATTGACGGTAATTTTTTTACTCCAAGAGCGTTAAACGCCTTTTTTGCGGCTTCGTGCAATATAATTTTTTCCTCAAAATTTTCAAGAAAACTTTTATCATATCCTGACTTGCGATACTGCGTATAAATCTCTTTTGTTTTGCCGTAATTACTTATATGTTTTTGTAAATCTCTTATCTCATTAAGACGTTTTTCAATAGTTTTTATCCTTTCTGATAAGCCATTTTGCAGAACTGTTTTTTCAGAAATATTATTCGTTAATTTTTCATATTCGTCAATATTATTTTCCTGTAAATAAATTAAAGTCTGAGCCGCTTGTTTCAGATTAAAGACCTTTGCCCAGCGTTCATAACCGGGTGAGTTTTTCGCTTTTATACTGTTCTCAACATCAATAATCAAGTTTATTTTAACAGGCTTAATATTTACATTATTATCTAAAAATTCTTCCTGCCTTTCATCTGTTTTTTTCTCAATACGTTCTTTTAAAATATTCTCTGTATAATTTCTTTTTAAGGAATTACAACGGATAGGTCTGTTAAATTTTGAGCAGCTGAAAGTTAAATTTTTACCTTGTTTTATTGTATATCCTATCATTTCCATTAAGCGCAAAAATTCCTCAAAATTTTTTGGATTTTCAGCTAAGATATTATCTATATCCCATCTTAAAATATCTCTGTTTGAGAATTCCTTTTTATCTCCTAATCAATTGCCGTAATGCTTTTTATTCCGCTTTGGATTTTCAATAATTGATAACCCGTTTTCAATACAAATTTGGTCGCTTAATTTTCTGACAGCACAAGCCGAACCCCAAAAGTTTTTAAACTTTTTTGTACAGTCAAGGGCAGTTGAGTGCACGTTCGTTTCATAAAGGCAATACCGCACAATGGACATAGAAGAAAAAATATGATAAAATAAAAATA
>CAOJPS010000176.1 GCA_948441255.1 uncultured Eubacteriaceae bacterium
TATTATATCAGTTCAGCTGTGTTTTGTTTTATTTTTTTATGCGGTTACCCTATTTAAACGACATAGAAATCAATTTTTGAAAAATTAAATAGAATTTTTTATTTTTTATAATATAATGTGAGTTCGATGAAAAATTACAGTGAAACTCAGCGAAACGTAGTTTCGCACGAAAATTTTTGTCAAACTTTTTTTAAAAAGTTTGTGGAGTTTGAGGTGAAACCTCAAGGTTTTTAATGCGTGGGGAGCATTTTTGGAGTTTGGAATCCTAGGCTGCATAGACGAGCAGCAAAGCGTAGCTTTGCGACCAGCCTTTGCGATAGAAAAAGGTTCCATTAGTTATAAAATTTCGTCTAACTCACGTTAATATAATTTTATTTAAAATATTAATCAGGCTCTGCCCGAACCCGCAAGCCTTTTGAAAAAGGCTTGACCGAAAACTTTAAATCGCCTGCGGCGGACGTGAAAATTGATTTCCGTGGTCCGTATTATTTTTTGATTGAATATGGTAATTTTTTATGATATAATGAAAAGTATAAATTTTTAAAAGGGAGCAAAAGTTTTGTTTGGATGCGTATTCTTTTTATGGTATTGCCAGCCGCAATGACAAGCTCTATGTCGATTACTGGGGTTGTGCGAATTTTATAAAATATATAGCGCCTATTTTACTGTTTATTCTTCTGCTCGGTTCTTTGGGTATAATAAAATGAAAACAAAATCAAATTTTTTACGTGGCACAATTAATGGATTACCAGTCGCTTTAGGATATTTATCTGTTTCCTTTGCGTTTGGAATTTTGGCGGTTCGTCTGGGGCTTTCATGTATCCAGGCAGTTATAATATCCGCTACTAATCTGACATCAGCCGGTCAGGTTGGAGGACTTGATGTGATAGTTTCAGGAGGAACTTTTATTGAAATGGCGTTTGTTCAATTTACAATAAATCTACGTTATTCACTTATGGCATTGTCTCTTTCTCAAAACCTTGATGAGAGTTTTTCTTTTCCTCATAGACTGCTTGCGGCATATGGTATCACAGACGAGATTTTTGCCTTATGTTCAATAAGTAAAGAATCAATTAAACCATCTTATATGTATGGTATGATATGTATTGCTACATTTGGTTGGGTCAGCGGTACATTTATTGGTGCCGCCGCGGGTGAAATACTTCCAACAGAAGTTACAGCCGCGTTAGGTATTGTAATTTATGGTATGTTTATAGCCATAATTATTCCTCCTTCAGCCAAACAACGAAGTGTACTGTTTGTTGTGATTATTTCAGCTTTGCTTAGTATATGTTGTAAATTTTTCTTCTTGTCATTATCTGGTGGGCTTTCCGTGATACTATGTGCGGTGATTGCTTCCGTATTGGGTGCGATTCTGTTTCCTAAAAAAGAGGAGGATGAAAAATGAGTATTGCTATATATATTGTGGTAATGGCTAGTGTAACATACTTAATTCGAATGCTTCCGTTCGCGTTTATCAGAAAAAAAATAAAATCTGTATTTCTTAAAAGCTTATTGTATTATATGCCATACGCTGTCTTGAGTGCTATGACTATACCGGCTATTTTTTATAGTACTGGAGATATAACTACTGCCGCGGCAGGCACAATTGTGGCGCTTGTGTTGGCATATTTTAATTTTCCTCTTATAGTTGTAGCGCTTTCCGCTTCATCAACAGCGTTTATTGTTAGTTTGTTTTTATACTAAAATATTAAATATGTTTATTGTAGTCAACCTATGTGTAACTTAGACTACTATAACAAAAACAAAACAATTTATAATATACTTATTTGACTATGCTCTAACTAATAAAATGATTTCTTGAAAGGAGGCGTTTTGAAATAAAGATGCGTACACTTAGAAATATAATCAGCCGTTATATGCGAATTGTTACTTTTTTGCTGATAGTTGTTCTTTTAGTAATTATTCTTTACTTTCAAATAGTTAATGAGCAACAACAGGCTTATCTGCAAGCTACGGAAACTTTCTACCAAATCGAACAGGTTCTGAAAGAAAATACGGAAGAACTGACCGATATAAAACAAGTCTATCAGGAAACATGTCTGCACAACGCAGAGGCAATTGCCTATATTATAGAAGATCGTCCCTCTGTTTTAAACAGTGTGGATGAACTTAAAAAAATTGCTACAATTGTAGAAGTTGATGAAATTCATATTTTTGATACAACAGGACGTATTTTTTCGGGAACTCACCCTATATATTATGATTATACCTTTGACTCCGGTGAACAAATGAGCTTTTTTAAGCCTATGCTTAAGGACAAATCTCTGCGCCTTGTACAAGATATCACGCCTAATACGGCGGAAACAAAGATGATGCAGTATTCAGCTCTGTGGAGCCATGATGGAAATTTTATAGTACAGGTCGGTATGGAACCCATAAATGTTCTAAAGGTTACGGCAAAAAACGAACTGTCCCATATTTTTTCACTGTTACGTGTTAATTCTGATGCCAATTATTACGCAATTAATAAGGAAAGCGGAAATATTGTCGGCTCTACTGACTTGTCCTGTGTTGAAAAAAATAGTTCGGAAATAGGATTAAACATTGAAACAATCACTGTAGACAAAAATGGCTTTTATGCGAATGTAAACAATATAAAATCCTACTGTGTATTTATGGAGTCCGGTGAAAACTATATCGGGCGCGTTATTTCTTGTCAAGATATGTATCGGAGAATTCCGTCCACGATGTTAGAGTTTGCGTTTTGCCTGATTATCATCGCAGTGATTTTGTCCTATGTAGTTACTCACTATATGAACAAGTATGTGGTCGAAGGCATTTATAGCATCAATAATAAGCTGCATATTATCTCTCAGGGAAATCTGGACGAGATTGTGGATGTTCAAAGTAGCGTAGAACTTGCAGAGTTGAGTCGCTATATAAACCAAATGAAAAAGAGTATTCTGGATAACAATCGCAAGATGTCTTATGTTATTGGTAAGACAAAAATGCCCATCGGTGTATATGAATACAATCCATATATGAAAAGGGTGCATATAAGCGAATATGTTCCCGAAATCCTTGCCTTAGAAACAGAAGAATATGAAAAGTTATCCGCAGACTACAAAATTTTCAGAGAATTTATTAACGATTTGCGTAAAAATCTTGTTACAGATGAAATCTGTGTATATTCTTGTCGGGAACGTTATGTCAAACTGGATGAGATTAAGGATAATGATGATGTTTTTGGCGTCATTATCGATGTGACGAGAGAAATCGAAAAACGTAAAAAAATAGAGGGCGAACGCGAGGCAAAAAGCCGTTTTCTTTCTAATATGTCTCATGAAATCAGGACGCCAATTAACGCAATACTTGGAATGAATGAGATGATACTGCGCGAGGCTCAGGACAGGCAGATTTTGACGTATGCGTCAAATATCCAAAGTTCTGGAAAAATGTTGCTGTCTTTGATAAATGACATTTTGGATATGTCAAAGATTGAATCCGGAAAGATGGAAATTATTCCGGCAGAGTATAAGATGTCGACTGTGATTATGGATTTGTGGAATATTATTTATCTGCGTGCAAAGGAAAAAAATCTGACATTTGATGTGGAATTAGATGAAACGCTTCCCAATGTACTGTATGGTGATGATGTGCGAATGAAACAAATTGTGACAAATCTTTTGACAAATGCGGTAAAATATACACCAGAAGGCAGTGTCAGACTTCAGATTGCTTATGAACGTCAAAATGATGATGAACTATTACTGAAAATATCTGTAAATGACACAGGTATTGGTATCCGAAAAGAAGATATGGGAAAACTTTTTGAAAGTTTTCAGCGTCTGGACGAGGAGAAAAACAGGAATATTGAAGGAACAGGACTTGGTATGAATATTACTATGTCATTGCTTAAGATGATGGGCGGCGATATGAAGGTTGATAGTGAATACCAAAAAGGTTCTATCTTTACTGTAATAATACCTCAGAAAATTATAAACGATGAACCTACAGGCAGCTTTCAGAAGATACAGGAAAGAAACGCACAACAGAATGGCAGCAAAAAAGGCAGCTTTATAGCTCCTAAAGGTTATGTACTTGTTGTGGATGACAATGCGATGAACCTGACTGTGTTTAAGGCTCTGTTAAAGCGAACAAAATTGCATGTTGTGACGGCGGAATCAGGAAAGCAATGTCTTGAATATGTTCAGAAACAGAAATTCCACATTATTTTTATGGACCATATGATGCCTGAAATGGATGGAATTGAAACACTTCATGAAATAAAAATACTTGCAAAGCGTATGGATTTTCCAAATAAAGACACCCCAATTATCGCACTGACGGCAAATGCTGTGGCAGGAGCTAAGGAGATGTATCTTACAGAAGGTTTTGAGGAATTTTTGACAAAGCCGATTGACGCAGAACTTATGGAACAGACAATCTATAAATATCTTCCAAAGGAATTGATTCAAACTGTAAAAGAAGATGACAGCACTTCTGAAACAGGAGATGACACAAATGAATATGACAGTTATTTGGAACAAGGAGTTTCCGTCAGAAATGGACTAAAACATTCCCAAGGTAATATGGAAATCTATCTGGAACTTGTGCGGATGTTTATTAGAGATAAAAGCAAAATTGAACTATTGCATCAGTATTTATTCGTACATAATATGAAAGACTATGCCATTCAAGTACATGCCTTAAAAGGAAACGCACGAACATTAGGAGCTGATAAACTCGCAGATATAGCATATGAACACGAAATGCAGAGTAAAGCGGAGCGTGAAGATTATATAACTGCACACTGGGATAAATTGGAACAAGCGTGGAGAACCGCACTGGAAGTATTTAAAGGCATTTATGAAAAATATGCTCCCACACAGGAAGAAACAGATATTTCAGATGACGGTGAATTGCTTGAATTACCCCAGAAGAAACTTAACGAAGTGGCGGCGTTGATAGATGACTTCAAAACAGATGCGGCAGTTAGACAGATAAAAGAATGGCTGAAAAGTCCTTTACCTCAGGATATGAAGCAGCGGTTTATGGATATTTTGGCGGCAATAGAAGATGAGTTTGATGAGGATAAGGCAATAGAACTTTTGAAAAACAATATGGAGGATAATAAATTATGACAGATAAAAAAAGTATTGTGGCAGTAGATGACAGCGGACTTATATTAAAAGTGCTTGAAAAGCTTTTGAGTGAAGAATATGCTTACCATGCGTTCTCAAAGGGTATGCGCGCTCTTAAATATTTAAAGGATGAGAAGAAACCTGATTTAATTATTTTAGATATTGATATGCCGGAAATTAACGGATATGAAATGCTTGAAATGATACGTGAAAAAGATGAGTTGAAAGAAGTACCAGTTCTCTTTCTGACATCAAATAATGACAAGGAACATGTCATAAAGGCGATAAAGGGCGGCGCAAATGATTATACAGTAAAGCCGATTGACGAGGAAGTATTTATGGATAAAGTGCGTAAACTGCTGAATGAAGAGAAAAAGAAACTTAGTTGGGATGATGTATAAATTTTTAAGTAATAGTCAATACTTATTTCCTGTGGCGTTCGTCTTTCAGCTTTTGATGTCAAACAGGTTCGGGATTTAACTATGTACGATGAGATGGAACTTAGCACAATCGGAGATGAAA
>CAOJPS010000177.1 GCA_948441255.1 uncultured Eubacteriaceae bacterium
TTTTTATTTGAATGAGCATATGGACGTTTTGAAGTCAGTTTTTCATTTTTAAAAATATAAGGTTTATAAAAGTCATAATAAAAAATATTTGTCAGCATAATTTTGTCCTCCTTTCACAATATAAGCACTTAAAAATAAATCAATCAGCGCGTTTATTAAAAATACCTCAAACTTGTTCTAATCTTCGTCTTCAAAAGCATCCTCGCCAAACAACTCAAAAAACACATCTTTGACCATTTCAAATTCTTCATCTGTATGAATATTTAAAAGTTCAAAATTATCGTCATCGTGTAAAACAAACTGGTATATAAGCACTTCATCTTCACCAATCGGCAAAAGAGCAATATATTCCTTATCATCAGCGTCAAACGTACCCAAAACAGAACATTTCAATTCTTCGTCATCATCAGTAACAATAGTCATCGTTTGATGTTCGTGACCACAGCAGCATTCTTCGTGATTATGATTATGTTCATCATCACCTGTATGACAAACTTGTTTTTCTTCTTTATCCATAGCAATCTCCTTTGCAAGCATACGTCTAATTTATATTAAAATAGTAGTTTTAAATTAACTGTCACTTCTCAAAACTATTATCATATATTTATTATATCATATATTTTATTTCAAAACCACACAAATATTTAAAATTTTACATTTTCTAAACTTTAATTTCTGTCCATTTTCCTTTTCCAAAACGAAGAAATACTATTATACATCTTACCACTTGGTCAATTATTACAGCCGCCCACGCGCCTTGAAGCCAAAGGCCAAGATATTTCACGGCAAATATACTTGTTATAGGACGGATAATCATAACTCCTATAAGAGTGGATACAGCTACAATTCTTGTATCTCCCGCGCCTCTGAGCGCTCCGCTTATTATAAGCTGAGAAGATTGGAAAGGCTGATTTATTGCCAAAAATATCATAAGACTTACACCTGTAGTAATTATAAATTCATCGTCCGAAAACAATTCCATTATAGGTCTCGCGAAAACAACAAAAACCACCCCTAATAAAACTGATATATACATACCATATTTTCTGCATAGAAAAGCGTAAGCGTGAGCAGCGTCAGGGCGTTTCTTTCCAAGACTCTGTCCTATAAGTGACGTAGCCGAAATACCAAACGCCTGCCCATTCATAAAAGAAAGTCCCATTATATTAAGACAAATCTGGTGTGTGGCAAACGCTTTCTCTCCAAGAGAACTTACAGTTAGAGCATATATTATAAGTCCAAACCGCAGAGAAAACTGTTCAAACATAGAAGGAACACCAATATTCAATATCCTCCTTATCATCTTCAAATCAACACTAAAAGCTTTTTTCAGTCTATAGTGAATATAAGAACCTTTTTTTAGTATAGTATAAAAAGCGGCAAAACAAGCTATTGTCTGCCCTATTACAGTAGCAAGAGAAGCTCCTGAAACTCCCATTTTCGGAAAACCAAAATTTCCATATATCAAAAAATAATTAAAAATTACATTAATAATATTAGCGGACATATTATAATACATAGAAACCTTCGTTTTGCCAATTCCTCTAAGGGCCGCCGTTATACAAAGACTCAGAGCATTAAAGACAAACCCTAACATTTGTATCTTCATATAATAAGTTCCGTTAATTATTGTCGAAACACTTTCAGCGCCCATAAACACTACCATATCCATTGAAAACACATATCCCACCACAGATATAATAAGCGAAAGGAAAAAAGACATTAGTAAACTTTGTCTAAGAGCATTCACAGCGTTTCCTCTTTCATCCATTCCTTTAAAACGGGCTATAAGTGCTGTTGTTCCAGCATTTAACGCTATAAACGTACACAAAAGCAAAAATTTTGGTTGAGTACAATAAGCGACGCTTGCGAGTTCCGAAGAACCCAATTTTCCAACCATCATATTGTCAACAACGGTGCAAAGCTGTACAAGAATTAATTCAACAAGAGAAGGCCACGCTATCTTTAAAATATCTTTGCGTAGTTTCTTTTTTGTCATATCTTCCGGCAGTTTAAGAAAAAACATACTTTTCAAAGTGTTGACATTCATTACAAATCACCAAGTTTCAATTATTATATATTAAAATTCTCTCAACATTTGTTTTTTATCACTATAGATGAAAAAGGAGGCAGAGAAACCTCAATATAACCGTCCTTAACAATAAAAACCCTCTCTTTGTCATCAAAACCATTTTCCGTTGAGAAAAGAACACTTGTCATTTTCTCCAAGTTTTGCATATCCATTTTCCAGACAGGAACATTTATAATCTTATCCACCGAGTTGTTATTTAAAATAACAGCTATTTTTTCCTTGCCATTCCATCTTCCATAAGAAATTATTCCATAATCCATAGTAAGATAATCAACCGAACCACTTTTTAAAGCCGAATATTTCTTATGAATACTTATTGCCTTTTTGTGAAAATCAATTAACTCTTTATCCTCTTTGCCCCAAGGATAAGTTCTTCTGTTATCAGGGTCAGTCCAGCCTGTAACTCCAGCCTCATCACCATAATAAATTGTTGGTGAGCCTGGCCACGTCATTTGAAAAACAACAGCCTCTTTCATTATCCCTTTATTTATACCTGTATCCGCTTCTTCATGTCCATGAGTATGAAGTCTTCCCGCTTTGTGATTGGTTCTTGTAAGAAAACGAGAATGGTCATGATTAGACAATTCGTTCATACTTATACTCAAAGACTGAGCTGAAAAACGGGACATATGATAACGCATTGCGGCCTCAAAACTTTCAGCATTGCAATAAAGACCTTCTTCATATTTTTCACTATGCTTTTCCATACCAGTCAAAAACCAAGTAATCGGTTCCATAAAAGCGTCATAATTCATTACAGAATCCCATTGGTCACCCCAAAGCCACTCAGACGGGTCACCATAATGCTCCGCGTATATTACAGCATTTGGATTTGCCTCTTTTACAGCTTTTCTAAAATCTCTCCAAAAATTATGATTAAATTCCCTAGAGCAGCCCAAATCAGCCGCAACATCAAGACGCCAGCCATCAGCGTTATAAGGCGGTGAAACCCATTTTCTTCCCACATCCAAAATATAATTATACAATTCTTTAGAATTTTCAAAATAAAGTTTTGGATGATTATCGTGACCCCACCAGCTGTCATAACAATCATTGTTAGGCCAGTTATCATCATACCATTTAAAATAGTTATGATATTTGCTTTCTTTAGAGTAATAAGCACCGTCTGGATAATTTTTACCTCGATAAAAACCTTCTTTATCAAGCCATTTATTAAAAGCGCCGCAATGATTAAAAACCCCGTCAAGTATTATTTTTATTCCATTTTCGTGAGCTTTTTTAATAAGCTTAATCATAAGTTTATTGCTGGCCTCAAGGTTAATTTTGTCTGTAGTCCTTTTCATATATTTAGTAGCATACTTGTTTTTAAATTTCTCAAATTTCAGACGTTCTCCGCCGTCCTCGACTATAACACCATAATGAGGGTCAATATAGTCATAATCTTGAATATCATACTTATGATTACTTGGCGAAACAAAAATGGGATTAAAATAAATAGCCTCTATGCCAAGTTCCTTAAGATATGGTAATTTATTTATAACTCCCTGCAAATCACCGCCATAAAAATTACATATATCCTCATTTGCCACCGGCTTATACCAATCCGATATTTTTTTAGCCGCTTTTCCAAGATAAGTATACTCATTATCCACAACATCGTTTGTTTCATCACCGTTACAAAATCTATCAACATAAATTTGATACATCACACTTCCTTTTGCCCACTCAGGAACCTTAAAATCAGGAAGTATCACAAAGTTATAATTATAATCATAATGTTTTGAAATTCCAAGTTTATTATAATAATAAATTGTTTCATTTTTTATTATTTCAAAATAATAATATGTCCTACTTTTAATATGAGGAATTATACCCTTAAAAAAATCAAAATTTTTATTTGAAGCACATTTTTTCATTTTTATCTTTTTATCATCAAAGCAAAGATAAACATCGTCAGTATTATCTTTACCAACTCTTATTTTAACTTCAGAATTTTCTGATATTTTAGGATTTTCAGGAGTTCTATATTGAGAAGTTTCATCAGAAAAAACAGCGTCATAATTAAAATAATTATAGGGTTCATCGCATAAAAGCATTATTTTTTCTATATATTTAAAATTAATTTTTGTATGGCTTAACATAACTACCTCCAAAAAATGATTTTTGATTACAGCAATTGCAATAAGTTTCACTTTTTTATTCTGAAATTGCTATAATAGTATTTATTCTAAATTATACCATTGATTAATTAGAATTTCAATAAAATTTAAAAAAAACAGAAAAAAAGCAACCAAACTAGAGGTTGCTTTTTTTCCATAAAGCGAAGGTATTTTTTATGGGATTTACAGTAAAAATTACATATTGGGGGATGTAATCAACTGTAAATGTGAAAATATTTAGGGGTTTTCACAAGTGATATTATATCACTTAAATGTCCTTTTGTGTTACTAAAAATATTGTTGAATTTTATATTTTTTTTAGATATATTGTATAATCAACTTAAAAACACTTTATTTTAGATTATAAAAACAGTTAAATTTCGACATTTTGCACAATACATTAAAACATTTTTTATCTTTATATAGTAATTTTAACTTTCATAATCTTGCAAAATTTTTAAAAGATTATTATTTCCAGTTATATAAATACCTTCTTTAAGCAGCTCTTGTTCTTCTTGCGGCAAGGAAGCAACAGGTGTATCTGTTGTTTCCAGCAATTCTTCTTCATTTCCTTTGTCATAAAATACAGCGACAAAACCGTCTTTTTCTTTCAATATATAGTTTATAACGCTTGTTCCCTCAATATCTTTTCTTAAAACAATTTCGTCTGTATTAAATGTTATTACGCTCCATTCATCAAACATATTTTCTATTATCTCTCGATTTTTATTTATTAAAGCGGGAGGTAAAGGTTCTTCCTCAATCTTCGTTATTCCATCACCTTTATAATAGTATTCATATATCATTTTTGTATTTTCATTAGTCTTCTCATCGTGCTCTTGTTTAATTTTCTCATCTTCTGATTTTACTGTCATTTTATCTGTTGACCCTTTTATATTTTCAGCAATATTATTTTGGAGAATTAATTTTTTTCTGTCAAAATTAATTTCTCTATTATAAAAATAATAGCCAGAAGTTAACCCAGTAGTAACAATTAACGCTGCGGATAATAAAAAAACTACTTTTTTATCAAACATATGAAATTCCTCCTTTGTAAAAAATCAAGAAAAATCCTTAAATTTATTTACATAATAAATATATTTATAGTTATTTTAACCAATAAGAGGAATAATATACATCTTAAACCATTATGAACTTATTAGTATTTTCAAACACGGAAATCAATTTTTGATAAATTAAACAAAACTTTTTATTTTTTATAATATAATTTTATTTAAAATATTGGTCGGGTGCTGCCCGAACCCGCAAGCTAGTCAGTGCTTTTGGCAAAGCCAAAAGCCGGCTTGCGCCGTCCGAACTTCTTTGCGGCACATATTGAAAAAGGCTTGACTGAAAACTTTAAGGAAACACCGCATAATAAGAAAGAGAACTTCTGAAAATTTTTAAAAATAA
>CAOJPS010000178.1 GCA_948441255.1 uncultured Eubacteriaceae bacterium
TGTTTATGCCAATTATGCTCAAATTTCGGCTCAAAAGAATAGCCGTCTTTCAAAAGAGCTACAAGTGTTCCACGAGGAAACTTTGTTATTTTTTTAAATTCAATATTCATTTTATTTTCCTTTTTCGCACTAACTGTTCAATAAAACTGCTCTGTTTAATTTTTTAAGGCAATATTTTAAAATTTTATTGTATTTCATAATTTAAAACATCTTTTTGACTTCAAAATTTTAAGTCTGATAAACTAGAAATTTTAAGTATCAATTCTTTTAAGCTCGTGTATATTTTTATTTCGATAAACTAAATTATCTCTAACAACAAATCCAATATTTTCCCAAAAGCCATTTCCAATTTTATTTTTTCAAAAGCAACCAATCCAACTTTGTTTATGCCTTCTTTATCCAAAGCGTTCATAGCATTATCTACAAAGTTTTTTAGCTATTCCTTGATTTCTGTAATTCACTAAAACTGCTGTATGGATGTAGAATTACGTTTTAAATATTTAGCAATTCCATCTTTGCTGTCGTCTGTTGAATTAGGTCTCATTCCAGGTTTATTAATCCATAGGTGGTTAACCTAAAGGTTTCACCTGAAGACGAGGGTTTTAACCCCATTATACAGACAATAATTACATAATTTGTACATAGTGTAATAGTCAATCACTCGGAAAACCAAATAAGTAAATTGACGCAACTATGCAAGTATTTTCTCAGTCAATATTTTTATTAATTTTTTTGACCATAATAAGCATATATTCCGTGTTTTCTATAATAATGTTTATACTGAAGTTCCTGCGGTGCGGATTGTATCTGCGGGTTAATCTGCTCACTTCTTGCGGCCATTTTTGAAATTTCCTCTAAAACTACCGCATTATGTACTGCTTCAAAAGCATTTTTCCCCCATGCGAAAGGTCCATGATTTTTGCATAAAACCGCCGGAGCTGCCATAACATCTTTATCTTTAAAATACCCCGAAATCAATAGACCGGTATTTTTTTCATAATTGCTATCTATTTCTTCCTTTGTTAGACATCTGAGACAAGGAATTTCCCCATAAAAATAATCGGCGTGAGTCGTTCCGTAACATGGAATACTTTTTCCAGCCTGAGCCCAGCTGGTTGCCCACGAAGAATGAGTATGAACAATACCGCCGATTTCAGGAAAAGCTTTGTACAGTTCTAAGTGTGTTGCTGTATCAGAAGATGGATTATATTTTCCTTCTACTTTATTTCCATCTAAGTCTATAATCACCATATCTTCAGGTGATAATTTATCATAATCCACACCTGATGGCTTTATCGCGAAAAGTCCTTTTTCTCTGTCGATACCACTTACATTTCCCCAAGTAAATGTAACAAGACCATATTTGGGGAGCATTGCGTTAGCTTCATATACTTGGTTTTTTAACTCACCTAACATTATTTATAATTCCGCCTTTCTAAATTAATCTACAGCAATTCTGGTATAAACAGAAAAGAATATTTTATTTTATATTTTAGCGAAAGGCGTTTTGATTTTTAAACGTCGAAAGCGTAAAAAATATTGAATAAAATATTTTTTCTATCCTACTTATTTTGGAATTGCGTAATTAAATATTTTCAATAGCCGCTTTTTCAATAGGCATTCCATTTTTATAGCGTTCAATAAAAATATTAAAACCTTCTACATCTTTTTTGTTTGGCAGCATTTCTTCTCCTACTTGTTCTGAAAAAACTTTATTAGAAAGATATTCTTCCAATGTTTCACCATCTTTTTTATTTAGCATATAGGAAGCTAAAAGCGCAATACCCCACGCGCCACCTTCACCAGCTGTTTCCATAATATGAACAGGCGCGTTTATTGCTGCGGTCATAATTCGCTGTCCTACTCCTTTTGTTTTAAACAGTCCTCCATGACCAAAAATACGTTCTACTTTTACTTTTTCTTTCTTTAACATAATGTCAAGTCCTATTTTTAAAGAGGCAAAAGAAGTAAATAAATTCATACGCATAAAATTGGCAAGATTAAATTTACTTTCAGGTGTACGAACGAAAAGAGGTCTTCCTTCCTCAAATCCAGTAACATGTTCTCCCGAAAAATAATTATAAGCAAGAAGCCCTCCGCATTCTGAATCACCTTCCAAAGCTTTATTATAAAGAATCTCGAATAATTTGTTTATATCCTCTTTTATTCCAAAGCTTTCTAAAAATTCTTTAAAAATATTAATCCACGCATTCAAATCAGAGGTACAATTATTACAATGTACCATACCAACAAGATTTCCTGTAGGCGTTGTTACAATATCTATTTCCGGATATACCTTTGAGAGTTCTTTTTCCAGTACAATCATAGCAAATATACTGGTTCCGGCGGATACGTTTCCGGTACATTTTTTAATACTGTTGGTCGCTGTCATCCCTGTTCCCGCATCTCCCTCAGGAGGACAAATTGGAATACCAGCTTTCAGATTGCCGCTTATATCTAATAATTTACTTCCTTCTTCTGTTAAAATTCCAGCGTTTTCTCCCGCAATTAATACATTTGGAATAATTTCAGACAACTTCCACGAATACTTTTTATTTTCTATTAATTTATCAAATTTGTTTATCATACATTTATCAAAATCATTTGTTTTTGTATCAATAGGAAACATACCTGACGCTTCTCCAACGCCAACAACTTTCTTCCCTGTTATCTTCCAATGAACATATCCCGCAAGTCTTGATAAAAAAGCTATATCTTTCACATGTTCTTCTCCATTTAAAATTGCCTGATAAAGATGCGCTATGCTCCATCTTTGAGGAATATTGTATTGGAACTCCTCTGTCAGCTTTTCAGAGGCTTCTTTTGTCATTGTATTACGCCATGTACGAAAAGGAGTCAGCAGTTTGTCACTTTTATTAAACGCCATATATCCATGCATCATACCGCTGAAACCAATAGCTCCTATTGTATTTAAAATTATGCCGTATTTTGTTTTTATATCTAAAGCCATTTGTGCATACGCATTTTGTAAGCCCTTCCAAATATCCTCAGTACTATAAGTCCATATATTGTTTTCATAGCGGTTTTCCCATTCATAGTTTCCATCTGCAATCGGAACATTATTTTTTGTTATAAGAACCGCTTTAATTCTTGTAGAGCCAAATTCAATTCCTAATACTGTTTTACCTGTTTTCAAATCATTTTTGATATTTTCGCTATATACCATAAAATCCCTCGCTTATATAAAATAATTTATAGCAATTCACAAAATCCTTAACGCAAATCAATAACAATATATTAACGTGAGTTTGACGAAAAATTACAGTGAAACTCAGCGAAACGTAGTTTCGCGCGAAAGTTTTTGTCAAACTTTTTTAAATATGTGCCGTCCCCGATGAAACTTCAAGGTTTTTAATGCGTGGGGAGCATTTTTGGAGGTTTGGAATCCTAGGCTACATAGGCGAGTAGCAAAGCGCAGCTTTGCGACCAGCCTTTGTGATAGAAAAATGTTTCATTAGTTATAAAATTTCATCAAACTCACGTTATATTACGTTTATTTTTAACTTATTTGTTCATTCTTTTATTGCTTCGCTATAAATAACATAAAAAACTTTATATTTTTTATTAATATTACAACTTGTATGGCTTATATGTCAACTTGTTTTTTTGAAATAATGGTGCTACACTAAAAAAGTGGACAGAAAGACAATTCATATAATATAATAAACAGAAAAAAGGAGTTGCTATATATGTCCCAGATAAAATATGATGAAGATTTTAAAAAAAACATAGCTGCACTGCGTCAAGTAGGAAAAACACAAAATGAACTTAGTAAAGATTATGGAGTATCTCTTTCAGCAATTTACCGATGGATTAAACTGTATTCAGAAGTAAAACTTGATGATGATACCATTTTATCAGAAAAACAAATCCTTAAACGCTAGTCGGTCGAATGCTAAAGTCAGATAAATATACTTTTAAAAACACTGAAAAATCAAGTGTTTTGGACAACAAACAAGCATGTATTTTACTAAATATGATTTATATAAGATATTTCTTTAAAAATTTAATTTAAGGTGTATTTCATAGAAAATATACATCAAATCAATATACAAATCATTTGATTTTCATTAAACAAAACAATTCGTAAAGTATTACGTTTTACGAACCCACTATTCTTAAATAAATAGTATCATTTTATCAAAAAATTGTCAAGTTATCAAAAAATAATTTAAAAAAATATCAATAATATTTAAGGCAATACCGTATAATTCAATAAAACAAATTTTAAATGATATTTTTCAGTACAAGGAAAAGGCTCGCAAACATAGTCGGAGCCTATGTTAAAAGACTTTGACAAAGTAATGGAAAATATCAACAAAATCTGTGAAATTATAATTGTGCGGTATTGCCTTAAATATATAATATCAATAATTAGTTGATTGTCAATAAATATGCTATATGATAAAATTTTAATATAATGAACAAATAATATTTTTTTTAGTCAATCAACTTGAAAACGTAAAAGAGGTTTATTATGAAAATTATAAAAAATGTAATTGATTATTACAACGAGTATGATGAGGATGGCAGATTATTTCGTAATTATAGTCATAAAATTGAATGGCTGACTACTATGCATTATTTTAATAATATTATACCTGCTTGCAGTAAAATTTTTGACGGTTGTGCAGGAACAGGTAATTATGCGTTCAAATTAGCTGAACAAGGACACAGTGTTGTCGCAAGTGATATTGTTCCTCATAACGTAGATATTATAATATCAAAGCAACAGAATAATCCAATATTAAAAGATATTTTTATTGGAGATATTTGCGATTGCAATCACTATAATAATCATTATTTTGACGTAGTCCTTTGTATGGGAGCATTTTATCATTTAAATAAAAATATGCGCTATAAGGCAGTAGAACAGTGCTTAAGACTGTTAAAGAAAAACGGTATTTTAGTTATAACTTATATCAACCTAATAGCAGCATTACATTTAAATATTGCCCCAAAATTAGAAAATATAAACGAAATATTAAAATGTTATAACACAAAAAGTTTTGGCGATTCTTTTATTTATATGATGCCTGAAGAAATAAAAAAAATGTCAGAGAAATATAATCTAAAAATACTTCATCACATAACTTCTGATGGAAATCCATTATTACGATGTACAGATTTTTGCGAGGCAACAGAAGAAGACTTTGAAAAATATATGAAATTTCATTTAAGCATATGTGAAAATGAAAATTTTTGGGGATGCGGACTCCACGGACTTGTTTTTCTAACAAATATTTAGAATAAGGAAAGGAACACTATGGAAATAAAATTATTAAGAGCAAATATAGATAATGCAAAAGAATTACATATAATGCAAATAGAAGCATTTAGAGAACTATTAGATAAATATCAGGATTTTGACATAAATCCAGGAAATGAAAGTTTAGAAAAAGTGGAAATGCGTTTAAAACAAAACTTTACATATTTCTACTTTATTTGTATTGGTTCGCAAAAAGTAGGAGCAATTCGTATTGTTAATAAAAAAGAAATCGGCAAAAAGAAACGAATTTCACCGCTATTTATATTACCAGAATTTCAAGGTCATGGCATTGCACAAAAAGCAATCAAATTATGTGAAGAACTACACG
>CAOJPS010000179.1 GCA_948441255.1 uncultured Eubacteriaceae bacterium
ATTTTGCTTGTGTTTGATATGATAGGTCTTGCTGTGAGCGGTATTATAATGTCGGGTTATGTATTTGATTTTTTAAATATACACAATGGAATTGTTTTCGCAAGACAGCTGCATATGTTTTCAGCTTATTGGGGTTTTATACTTATGTCGGTTCATTTGGGACAGCATTGGAACTTTTTTATAGGTTCTGTAAAGCGTATTACGCATAGTGTTAAAGAAAACTTTGCTATAATATTTAAATTTTAGAATAATCTTATTTTTTATAGCAATATATGGCGTATAGTCCTTTATTACACAATATATAACAGATTATCTGTTTTTAAAAACAGCGTTTGTATTTTTTGACTTTGATAAATCACCAGTGCTGTTTTTTTGCGAATATATTGCTATAATAATCATGTTTGCCGCCGCAGCGTACTATCTGAATAAATGTTTTCATAAATGTTTTCAAAAAATATTAAAAAAGGAGGCAGACAATGAAAAAATTTGAAAAATTTGTTTTGCTTTTAACAGCAATTGTATTTTTGCTTAGCGGCTGCGGAAATGAAAATACTTTACCTGGTACAACACTATCTCAATCACAGGATAATAATTTAAAAGACGAAAATAATAGAATACAGACATTTGATGAAACTCAATCAGCACCAGAGGGATTTATGTTAATTAAAGGCGGAACATTTGAAATGGGAAGTCCCGAAAGCGAAAGCTGGAGGGGAAATGATGAAACACAGCACAGTGTAACCGTAAGCGATTTTTATATAAGTCCTTATGAAGTAACTCAAAAAGAATACGAAAGTGTTATGGAAAATAATCCGAGTACGTTTAACGGTGATAATCTTCCTGTTGAGAATATTACGTGGATTGATGCTGTTTCTTTTTGCAACACTTTAAGTGAAAAAGACGGGCTTACACCTGTTTATAAAATTGATGGACAGACAATAAGTTGGGAAAGAAGTGCAAACGGTTACAGACTTCCTACAGAAGCTGAATGGGAATATGCCTGCCGAGCCGGAACAGCTACCCCGTTTAACACGGAAACGTCAATAAGTGCTGAAGAATGTAATTATTACGGACATTATCCATATAATATTGAGGACAATTATTTCAGTCAAGAAAATCTCGATACAAAACCCGGAGAATATCGTCAGACTACCGTTGATGTGGGAAGTTTCGAGCCTAATAAATGGGGACTTTACGATATGCACGGTAATGTCAGCGAATGGGTTTGGGATTACTACGGCGAATATCAGACAGAAGGACAAATTGACCCTACCGGAGCTGAAACAGGAAATCTTCGTGTTTATCGCGGCGGAGGCTGGAATGATTTTGCCAAAAATATGCGTTCTGCTTATAGAGCAACTTTAGCACAGGATAAGGCAAGTTTTAATATTGGTTTGCGTTTGGTACGCAGTGCTGTAACAATAGGCGGAAGTGTATCAGGTGTTGAGTCTAAAAAAGATACAAATAACGATGGAAAAATGCTTATAGCTTATTTTTCGTGGAGCGGAAATACAGAGGTAGCGGCAAAAGAAATTCAATCTCAGACCGGAGCCGATTTATTTAAAATCGAATTAGTAAATCCGTATTCAAGTGATTATAATATAGTTTTAGATGAAGCACAAAGGGACCAGAATAATAAGGCAAGACCTGAACTTTTAACACATATTGAAAATATTGAAGATTATGATGTTATTTTTATTGGCTATCCCAATTGGTGGGCTTCTATTCCTATGCCGATAGCGTCATTTCTTGAAGAATATGATTTAAGCGGCAAGACAATAATTCCGTTTTGTTCTCACGGCGGCGGTCGTTTTGGACAAAGTCTTACGGCGATTTCAAAGTTAGCTCCAAATTCTGTAATGGGTGAAGGTTTATCTATTCACTATTCAGGCGGGGCAGAACTTTCTGATGATATAGCACAATGGTTAGAGAAAAACAATATAAAAGATTAAGGAGGATTTTATTATGTCAGAAAAAAACACAAATAATAATACAAGAGAAGCACACGAGAGCAGTATGATTTTTCCTGTTGGAAAACCTAACGATGGTTTTGCGCAATATTTTATAGGACAAAGCTATCTTGCTCCTCTTTCAACAGAACAAGTTGGAATTTTTAATGTAACATTTGAGCCTAAATGCCGTAATAACTGGCATATTCACAAAGCAGATAAAGGCGGCGGTCAAATTCTTGTTTGTTTAAACGGCAGAGGATATTATCAGGAATGTGGAAAAGAAGCACAGGAACTTAATCCTGGAGATGTTGTTAATATTCCTGCTGGCGTAAAACATTGGCACGGAGCTGCTCCTGATAGTTGGTTTTCTCATCTTGCTCTTGAGGTGCCTGGGGAAAATACAAGTAATGAGTGGCTTGAAGCTGTTGATGATGAAACATATGGAAAACTGAAATAAATATAAATGAAAGGATAATGTTATATGAAAAATTTTGAATTTTGTGTTACAACAGATGTTTTATTTGGAAAAGAACAGGAAAATTTATTGCCTGAAAAGTTAAAAGGTTTTGGAAAAAGAATTTTGCTTACATATGGCGGTGGAAGCATTAAAAAAATAGGCTTATATGACAAACTTAAAGAAATTTTGAAAGATTTTGAAATTTTTGAACTTGGCGGGATTGAGCCAAATCCAAGAGTAACAAGTGTAAATAAAGGTGCTGAAATTTGCAAAAAAGAAAATATTGATATGATACTTGCTGTAGGCGGAGGCAGCACTATTGACTGTTCAAAGGCTATTGCGGCAGCGGCATATTATGACGGAGATTCGTGGGATTTGCTTATAGGAAAAGGTCAAATTACAAAAGCACTTCCTATTGCTGTTGTTCTTACATTAGCGGCTACCGGAAGTGAAATGGACTGTGCCGCTGTAATCTCAAATGAAGATACTCACGAAAAACTTCTTATGGGACATCCATACTTATTGCCTAAAATATCTGTTCTTAACCCTGAAAATACTTTTTCAGTTCCTCCTTATCAAACTGCGTCAGGCTCAGCTGATATGATGTCCCATATTATAGAAAGTTATTTTGACAAAGAACAGGCGGCGGTACCTGACGCAATAAGTGAAGGACTTTTAAAAACAATTATCAAATATACGCCTATTGCGTTAAAGAATCCTAATGACTATGAAGCGAGAGCACAGCTTATGTGGTCAAGTTCTTTAGCCTTAAACGGACTTACAGCAACAGGCAAAAATTTTATGTGGAGCTGCCATTATATTGAACACGAGTTAAGTGCTCAATATGACATAACACATGGTGCGGGTCTTGCGGTTATTACTCCTAAATGGATGAGATATGTTCTTTCAGATGACACTGTTGATAAATTTTGTGAATATGCCATAAATGTATGGGGAATAGCAAACAGTAATGACAAATATGATACTGCCAATAAAGGTATTAACGCTACGGAAGAATTTTTCAAAAATATAGGACTTCCTTCAACTCTTAGGGAATTTAATATTGACTCGTCAAAATTTGAGGAAATGGCAGAAAAAGCTGTTAAAACCGGACATCTTGAAAGTGCTTATGTTCCGCTTAACACAGAAAACGTTATTGAAATCCTTAAAATGAGTTTATAAAATAAATAATAAAAAATCAAATTTTTTGTAAAATACAGGAGGGTAAAATTATGTTTAAGAAAGTTATATCAGTTTTTATGCTGCTTTTTATTTGTATATTTTTTAATACTTTCTTTGTAAATGCTGCACAGACATCTGTTGTTCTTCAAATTGATAATTCTGTAATGACAGTAAACGATGAGGAAAAGGCTGTTGACGAAGGATATGACACAAAACCGATTATAGTTGACGGGAGAACTCTCTTGCCTGTTCGTGCAGTAATTGAAAATCTTGGTGGAAATGTAAACTGGAATAATGATACAAAAGAAGTTAATATTACATATAATGAAAATGAAATCGTATTGACAATTAATAGTACACAGGCTTTGCTTAATGGTAAAGTTCAGACACTTGATACAGCACCTGTTATCATAAACAGCAGAACAATGCTTCCAATTAGATTTATTGCGGAAAGTCTTGGATTTAATATTGAATGGAATGAAAACAATAAAACAATAATTATCACAAAAAATGATACATCTGAAAATACAGAAAGCACTACCGAAATAGCATCTGAACAAATAACCGAATCGGAAAATATCAAAGATGAAACTCCTGAGCCTGAGAATGATTCAAATATACTTGTAGCATATTTTTCAGCGACAAACAATACAAAGGGGGTTGCGGAGAAAATAGCTTCTGAGCTTAACGCTGACTTATTTGAAATCATTCCTAAGGAGCCTTATTCAGATGAAGATTTGAATTATAGTGATAATTCAACAAGAGCCACTAAAGAACAGAATGATGAAAACGCAAGACCTGAAATCAGTAATGTTATTGAAAATATTAATGACTATAATATTATATTTTTAGGGTATCCAATATGGTGGGGACAAGCACCAAAAATTATGAGTACATTTGTTGAAAGTTATGATTTATCAGGAAAAACCATAATTCCTTTCTGTACATCAGGAAGCAGTGCTATTGGCTCAAGTGCTAAAAATTTAGAAAAATTAAATACTGCAAGCTGGCTTGACGGAAAGCGTTTCAGCGGCGGTGCGTCAAGTGAGGAAATTTCACAATGGCTGAAAAGCATTGAAAATAATATTAAATAAATGGAGGCAGTTAAAATGAGTAAAAAATTAGTAGCGTATTTTTTGGACTATAGTCAATAAAGTAGACAGAAAAAAAGAAAAAACAAAACCTACAGGGGTCAAGCGTCCACACGCTTGCCGGAGAATTGGGGCGGGGAGCCCCAAGGTCTTTATTTAAAAAATTACCAAAGAATCAAAATAAAGCTTTTCTTTTTGATTAGGAGAAAGCATATCATTAGCAGAATGAGGCCGTTTACTGTTATAAAATCCTTCAATATACTCAAAAAGAGAAAGTTCCAGCTCAGATTTTGATGTGAAAGATTTTCGGTTTAGCTCCTCAAATTTTAAAAATTTAAAGAAAGCCTCAGCGACAGCATTATCATAAGGATAACCTTTAGCGGAAAAAGATTGAATAATATTACAATTTTCAAGAAATTTACGAAATTTCTTTGAGGTATACTGTCTGCCTCTGTCGGAATGAAAAATAAGATTTTCAGGTCTGTTTCTGCTGATGAAAGCCTTATTAAATGTATTAATTACAAGTTTAGTATCAATTTTATTACTGACAGAATAAGAAATAACCCTGCGGGAAAAAAGGTCAATAATAACGCAGACATAGTAAAAACTGCCGTTAACTTTTGGAAACACCGCATAATAAAGTAATAAAAATAATTTTTTTAAATTAATACCGCTTCAAATTGATTTTTCCGCGAAAAATTCAACACTTACGCTTAATTATTTTCAAAAATTATTTTTATTTTTGAATTGTGCGGTGTTTCCTTTACATAAGTTATATCGCTGACCCAGACAAGATTAGGTTTATCTGTAGTAAAATTTTGTTTTAATTTAACGTGAGTTCGATGAAATTTTATAACTAATGGAACCTTTTTCTATCGCAAAAA
>CAOJPS010000180.1 GCA_948441255.1 uncultured Eubacteriaceae bacterium
TGTACTGATATTTTCAGCAGACCACTTATAATTCCTTTGATAAGCGGGAATATAAATCTTGCCGGCTTTTGCTTTTTCTTTAAGATTTTTAATTAATTCTTCTAATGAAATAAGTTCCATAAGTATCTCCTTACTTTAAAATCGCATGACGAAAGATATTAATAATTTTATCTTTGTTTTTTTCATCAAATACATTAACACTAAAATCACTTCTTTTTTTTATATGACCACAACCCTCTATAAAGGACATTATAAAATTCATTTTATCTGTGTTTTCTTTTTCTTTTCCATAACTCTTCAAATAATCTGAAACTGCTTCGCAGACTGCCTTCTCGACTTCTTTAATAAGAGTATTTTCCTGTTCTTTCAAATTCTCAATAGATTCACGGTCTTCCTTGGACAAATTTTGACGAAGTTTACGTTCATATTCATGACGTTTATTCAGATGCTCATTTAAATCATTTTCGCAATCCGAAAAAGTAACTTTAACTTTAATATTATTAAAGGAAATTTGTTGCGAAAAAATATCCTTTAATTCACAAATCATATCCTCGTAATTTTCTTTAGCTCTGGAGATACTGATTTTTCTGAAAAGTGAAATAATGTCTTTTCGGTCAAGCTCTACTCTAAATGACATATTCGCATTAATTTTATCATATTCAGGAAATTCAGTGGTATTATCGTCAATTTTTATTTCGTTTGGAATATAATTGTTCATTACGACTTCCTCATCGCTTGGAGCAACTTTTTGGCGAGTAAGTCCACTTATTTCAATTCCAGGGAAACTGTTTGTGTACTCCTGAAAAACATTTCTGATATCACCGTCTGTTGTGATACTGTTGTTGAGTACATCCAGGCAAAAATATGTTGGCTCAATCTTCTCTTTATTAACATAAGCTTTGAAATCATCCATACTATTGATAAAATCGAAAAAGCCTACAGCTTTATTATTCTTACGATGGAATATATTTGTATTAGCCTTTTTGACCATAATAAAATAGACATGTGATTTATTGGTACTTTGTTCATCCTCATCAGAAAGTTTTGCCGTGAATTTCGGCTTTCTGCTGCCAATTTCACCGCTGATAATAAATTCGGTGTTAATATTTTGCTGAAAATCCAAATATTTGTAAATATCTCTGTATGGGTTCTTGGAGAATGAAAGAAATTGCATTTCTCCGTTCATATGATTAACGGTTTTTTTAATCATTTTCTTATAATACTCATGAGGTTGATCATTTTCATCAATATCACTGAAAATCCTCATGTTCTCCATTTCTTTTGTTTCTTTGATATTTTTTTCGCATCTAAACAAATCTGCATCTGCCCTCAGATATTTCCACCGCCACTTTCTGCAGATACCGCAGAAATCAATTTCCTTCATACTATTGTCAAAAAGATAGTATCTGAATGCATTATTGTTGGTAATAGTTTTCTCCCAATGACTCTTTTCGTTGCTTTGAAAATTCAGAAAAAGCTGTAAAGATTTTACATCTTCACGTTCCATTAGTTTTATTTCACGTTCCTGTTCAAGTTCATCCGCCTTGCCAGCGTATTTGTCAGCATTTTTTTCATCTTTTTCATTTTTCAAATAATTTACACAATGCGAAATATATTTATACGAAATATTTTTATTAAATTTATTCTCTGAGGATTCCCAATCATCCCTTTTTTTTGAAGCAAGTTTGCCGATTGTATAATTATTATATTTTTCAATGCTATCAGAAGACTCCCCAAAATATTCAAATATACTTTTAAGCGTGGTATTTTTGACCCTATTAATAAAATTATCTTGGGATTTTATATTATTTGCCCACTCTTTTTCCCAGCTTTTAAAAAATGAACATATTCTAAGTAAATAAACAGTTGCTTTTATTTTAATATCACTGATAAAATACAGATATTCCTTTGTTTTTTTACTGATTTCATCAATATCTATTTCTGATTTTGCACCAAAGCCAAACAATGTACTTATTACTTCATTGCTGCTTACATTATTACCGACATATTTCTGAATAGATTTTACCGATTGTATTACATCGTTATTGTTTACGTCTTCCAACTTAACGTCTGAAACTATCTTAAGAGCATCAATAAACTCTATGTCATTATCTTTAAGATTGTACTTTTTAATAATCTGCGGCTCCTTTATTTCTTTCAACGATGCTTCGATTAATTCATTATTTAATTCCATAAATATCCTCCATAATTATTTCATATGCTAAAAGTTCTTAGACCATTTAGAACTTTAACGTTAATAGCCATTTCAATTAAGTCATTTATTAGCATATATATATCACAATGAATGGAGGATGTCAAGTAATTAAAATAAAATAGAAAAGAGCAAATTGTTAAAGTTTCAATGATGGGTTACACTTTATTCAAAAGTAGAGTTGTCAGGGGTAAAGTGGAGATTTTGCGAATGCAAAATACTACCTGACCTTGACAACGGGTTCAGCTTAATATAATTGAGCCGGGGCTTTCATTAGTATTTGCTGAAAGTCCTTAACTACTTGTTTTTACATTATTCCTAAATATTTCTTCACTATTTGATTTGGGCTTTGAAAATTCAAGCAGGTTTTTATATAATTATTGGACTTTTTCTGATTTTACCATAAAGCTAGTCAATTTCGTTACAAATCCAACATTGCCTTTTCTCAATTCTGCCATATCCTTTATCAATTACTCTAGTAGGTATACTTTTACAATAATACAATCTTATTTATAAAGAATAAATAAATGATAAAAACTATTTTTTATATAAATTTTTTGATTATATGTAATATTATGGTATTTAAAATATATAAAAAATAATACTTAATTCATTTTATATTGTTTTAATAATTATGCAATATTAGGAAATTTTGGTATCAATATAAAAATTGCCGCAAGCTGTACAAAAGACATAAAAGATAAAACGAGTTTATCGTATCTTGCAGATCCACGTCTGAAATTTTTCAGTTTGTTGAAAAAACGTTCTATAACGTTACGGTCTATATATATTTCTTTATTGTATTCTCTTTGAATTTTACGGTTTCCACGTGATGGTATTACTGCATAAGCTGATCTTTCAATTATATAATCAATTATATTATCAGTATCATACGCTTTGTCGCCAAGTATATATATTCCTTTCCTGATTACAGAATTTAATAAATTTATAGCTTGTGTACAATCATTTACATTGCCTTTTGTTACAGTAAAACGTAAAATTTTGCCCTTTTCATTCAGCAGAGCATGAATTTTACCTGTTAAGCCTGCCCGTGATCTGCCGGTACATTCATCTGATGAGTCTTTTTTTAGCTCCTGCACTGTGCTGATGTGCTTTAATATATGCTGAAGCAATCTGTATTTGAGTACATTCATCCGGCTTCGCTGCAAATTATTCAAATATTTTTTCTATTGCCCCCTGTTTTGTCCATTTTCTGAAATTGTTATATGCTGTATGCCAAGGTCCATACTTTTCCGGCAGTGCACACCAAGGTGCTCCTGTTCTTAATACCCATACTGCTGCATTTATCAGTTCTCTTGGCTCACATCTTGCTCTGCCGCATTTTGATGTTTTTGGCGGTATAAAATCTTTTATTTGCTCTCATTGATAGTCATTTATCTCATATTTTTCCATAATAACTCACCTTTTTATTGTTATTATGCTCTTTTTATTTCTTTATTATTTTTTCTTTTTCTGTAAAAGTATACCACCTAATATATTTTGATGTGTTTCTCCAAAAATTTGCATATCCGTAAACGTTTCTCCATTACAGATTATGCATAATATTCCTATCATTAAAATATCGCTTAAATTGTGTTTTATTGCGTTACCTTTTCTGTTGTCAGGCATTTCTTTCGATAATTCTATTAATTCTTGCTTTTTCATAATAAACATATCCTTTACTTTACTTATTTATTTTTATTATATCATTTTTTTCTTTTATTGAAAAATTTCGTAAGCGTTTACCCTGATTACCTAAAGTATGTTTATAACTTGCGAAAATCCGCAGTAACTCATTTTGTCTCACTCTAATTTTAAAAAGTACAGCAATCAAACAGCAATTCATCAGCAATGATTTTCTATATGTCAAGCCATATACTTGGATTGTACCGCAAATCAAAAGAAAAGAGGTGAAAAAATTGTCGAAAACAATTCAAAACAGTATGATTTATTTTTTCTTTTGACTATGATTTCTTTTCAAACCGAAAAAATCAGCAAAAGAAATAGTTTTATATCGACGGTCTGTCGAGCTACAGAAAACTCATATATGTACTTCTATATGCGATAAACTTTTAAATGACGGAAAAAGCGTTGTTTATATGCTTTGGTTAAGTGATGTAAAAGAATTAAAAAGCACTGCAAATGATTATTCCGCTCATAAAAAATTAATTGAAAGGTATAAGGAAACAGAGAAAATCTTATCACAATAATTTCAAGTGAAAGAAGTATTGATGATATTTTTAACATTGATGAAGTTATCGCCGGAAGAATTTTAGAGTGTACCGATTTCGGAAAATATTCTATAAATATTAAGCCGGATAAAAATAAAAATTAATGAAGAAAAAATATCACTGAATATTAATTTTATAAAAATAAAAAGTTATTTTTTTTAAAAATATTGCTACTGAATTTTGCTAAATAAGAAAAATTAATAAGCTGTTTTTTGGAAAATAAAACTGCTCTTTTATAAAAATTTAGTCAGCATATTTTCACTAAATACCCACCTTGAAATTTTCAATTTGTCTACCCTATGCAGTAAATTTATAAGTTGTAATTATTAGCGAAATTTTATCGGCGGTTATTTAGGCAAGCTCCCTAAATGGTTATACCATTTAGCCGCTTGCAAGGGGACTACTTCCCCTTTGAACCCCTTTTTAAGCCGCCTTTGGCGGCAAAATAACCCACAGAAATTGAAGTAAAATTTTTAGGAGTTGATTAAATAGCAAATAGAAAAAGAGATAAAATTATCTCAATCAGACTTACGGAACAGGAGTTAAATCTTGTAAAAAATAAAATCGAAAAATCAAAATTAAAACAGAGAGAATTTTTAATGAAATGTGTTTCTGAAAAAGAAATAATTGTTAAAGAAAATGGTCTTGAAATCGTAAAAGAGTTAAAAGTCATCGGCAATAATCTTAATCAGATTACAAGGAAAGTGAACAGCTATGAAATTCAAAACTGTTCTCCATATCTGAATTTAATTTATAAGCAAAGTTCGGAGCTGATGAAAAAGTGGCAGTAATTAAAGCGATTAATTCAAGGGCAAGTATAGCAAACGCTATAAATTATATTACCAAAAAAGAGAAAACAGATGAAAAACTTATCAGCGGTTATAACTGTTGTGGAATAACCGCACTTGATGAAATGAAAGCGACAAAAAGGGCTTGGAATAAAACAGGCGGCAGACAATATAAACATTTCATTCAAAGTTTTTCTCCTGATGAAAATATCTCTTTTGACGAGGCTCATAAAATCGCTGCTGAACTTGTTGAAAGCTGGAATAAATTTAACGGATACGAGGTTTGTTACGCAACACATAAAGATAAAAACCATATTCACACACATA
>CAOJPS010000181.1 GCA_948441255.1 uncultured Eubacteriaceae bacterium
TGCCGCAGGCGGACGTAAAATATTTTTTTACCGTTATTCAAGTTCTTTCACTATAATGTAATAGATATGGAGGATGTAAATGAAAATCAAATTTAACAAAGCTGGACTTGTTCCAGCTATCGCTCAGGATTTTGAAACAAAAGAAGTTCTTATGCTCGCTTATATGAATCAAGAGTCTTTTGACTTGACTGTTAAAACAGGAAAGGCGACTTATTACAGCCGTTCAAGACAAAGTCTTTGGGTTAAAGGAGAAACAAGCGGTCATTATCAGTATGTTAAAGAAATTAGATATGATTGTGACTGTGATACTATACTTTTGCTTGTAAAGCAGGAAGGCGCTGCTTGTCATACAGGAAATTACTCTTGTTTTTACAGAAAATTTGAAGAATTTAAAGGAGAAAAATAAAATGTCTGATTTGGGTAAACTTTTGGAAGAAGAATTTAATGTTATATTAAATAGAAAAGAAAATATTCAAGAAGGTTCATATACTTGTTATTTATTTAAAAAGGGAATTGATAAGATTTTAAAAAAAATAGGTGAAGAAGCTTCGGAAGTTATTATTGCCGCTAAAAACGGTGATAAAAAAGAAATTGTTGGTGAAATATGTGATGTTATATTTCATATAGAAGCAATGATGGCTGAAAAAGGTATTTCTTGGGAGGATATAGCTAATGAAATTGCCGACAGAAGAAAAAAAGAAAATATGAATGTAGAAAAAGAAGAAAAAAGGAAATCTGAAAATAGAACAGATGAATGTACTATAAATTAATTTTTAATAAATTTTAAATTACTTGACTTTGGATTTGAATAGTGCTATATTTTATATAAAACCAAGTAACTTGGTTTGGATTAAAATTTTGTTTAATATTGGCTGTAAAACTGTACTTATAGTCAAGCAATTTGAAAGAAGCAAAAAACGAGCTAAAAATTATTTTTAGATGTTGAGTTTGTTTGTTTTTGAGTTGATTGATTATATAATCTTTTAATGAGGTGATTTGATGAAAGTATCCACAAAAGGGAGGTATGGTCTTAAAGCTATGGTTGACCTTGCGGTGAATTGTAAGGGAAATTTGTGTGTTTCTCTTAAAAGTATCGCGGAAAGGCAGGGAATTTCAGAGGCTTATCTTGAACAACTTATGGCTGTTCTTAAAAAAAATGGTTTTGTTAAAAGTATAAGAGGCGCTCAAGGCGGTTATATTTTAGAAAAAGATTTAGAAGAAATTTCTGTCGGAGATATATTGAGAGCGCTGGAAGGACCTTTGAATGTTGTTGAGTGTGTTTCTGATAAAAAGAATGTTAGCTGCGGAAGCGGAACTTGTAAAAAATGTGTCACGAAAAACGTTTGGGAAAAAATAAGCGACAGCCTTTCCGAGGTTGTTGACTCAATATCTTTAAAAGATTTGGCTGATGAATATGTTGATGATGAAAAAAACTAGATTGGAGATGTTTTTTGATGAATGATGTTGTTTATTTTGATAACGCCGCTACAACAAGAGTGAGAAATGAAGTTGTTGAGGCTATGACTAAATATTTTTCTGAGAGCTATGGAAATCCGTCAAGTGTTTATAAAATTGCCCAAACAAATAAAAACGCTGTTGAAAAAGGAAGAGAACAAGTTGCCAAAGCTATTAATGCTGAAAAAAATGAGATTTATTTTACTGCTGGAGGGTCTGAAGCCGACAACTGGGCGATTAAAGGCATTGCGGAAAGTTATTTGGATAAAGGAAAACATATTATTACACTTTCTATTGAGCATCACGCTGTTTTGCATACCTGTGAGTATCTTGAAAGCAAAGGTTTTGAGGTGACTTATTTGCCTGTTGATAAATTTGGTATTGTGGAACTTGAAAAGATTAAAAACGCTATAAGAAAAGATACTATTTTGATTTCGGTTATGTTTGCTAATAATGAAATAGGCTCAATACAGCCTATTAAAGAAATAGGCGCTTTAGCAAAAGAAAAAGGAATTATTTTTCATACCGACGCCGTTCAGGCTGTAGGGCATATTCCTATTGATGTTAAAGAGATGAATATTGATTTGCTTTCAATGTCTGCTCATAAATTTTACGGGCCTAAAGGAATAGGGGCTCTTTATATAAAAAAAGGCATTAAAATTAAACCGCTTATTCACGGAGGGGCACAGGAAAGAAACCGTCGTGCGGGAACGGAAAATGTGCCAGGAATTGTGGGTATGGGGGTTGCTATTGAACTTATTACAAATGAATTGGACAAAGAAGCAAAAAGGCTTTCTTTTTTAAGGGATAAACTTATTGACAGTATTTTAAGCGATATTCCTCATTCAAGGCTTAATGGGGATAGAAAAAATAGACTGCCGGGAAATGTTAATATTTCATTTGAGTTTATTGAAGGGGAATCTATTTTGCTTATGCTTGATATGAAAGGTATATGCGCTTCCAGCGGTTCTGCCTGTACTTCTGGCTCACTTGACCCGTCTCACGTTCTTCTCGCTATAGGATTGCCTCACGAAAAAGCTCATGGGTCGCTTAGGCTGACTTTGGGTATGTTTAATACGGAAGAAGAAGTTGATTATATTATTAAAGAACTTCCTTCTATCGTGAAAAGACTTAGAGATATGTCGCCTCTTTATGAGGATTTTGTAAAAAATAAACAAATTGTAACAGAATAATATATGAGTTTTAACAAAACTTAATAATAATTGCTATTTTAGAAAGGTTGGATAAAATTATGTACAGCGAAAAGGTTATGGACCATTTTACTAATCCCAGAAATGTAGGGGAAATTGAAGACGCGAGCGGTGTTGGCACTGTTGGCAATGCTAAATGCGGAGATATTATGAAAGTTTATCTCAAAATAGAAGATGGTATTGTTAAAGACGCTAAATTTAAAACTTTTGGCTGTGGAGCAGCTGTCGCTACAAGCAGTATGGCTACTGAACTTGTTAAAGGAAAAACAATACAAGAGGCTCTTGAGGTTACTAATAAAGCTGTTATGGAGGCTCTTGACGGACTTCCTCCTATTAAAGTACATTGCTCGTGTCTTGCTGAGGAGGCTCTCCACGCCGCCTTGTGGGATTATGCTCAAAAAGAGGGTATTGTTATTGAGGGGCTTGAGGAACCTGTAAATGATATTAGCGAGCACGAGGAAATTTTGGAGGAAGATTATTAAGGTGAATTGATATGGCTGAAAAAGTAGTTGTTGGTATGTCTGGCGGAGTTGATTCCTCCGTCGCGGCATATCTTTTAAAAAAACAAGGGTATGAGGTTATTGGTGTAACTATGCGGCTTTGGCAGAATGAGGGCAAGGAAAGTTCTGCCGGTGTTTCGGCTGTTGAAGACGCTGGAAGTGTCGCTTCTAAAATAGGTATCCCATATTATGTTTTGGATTTTAAAAAAGAATTTAAAAAGTATGTTGTTGATTATTTTATTGAAGATTACATTAAAGGCTCTACTCCTAACCCTTGTATTGTCTGCAACAGATATGTTAAGTGGGAGGCTTTGCTGTCAAAAGCTTTGAATTTGGGAGCGGATTATATAGCGACAGGGCATTATGCTAGAATTGTTAAATATCCTCAAACTGGCAGATATACTTTGAAAACCGCTGAAACTTTGGAAAAAGACCAGACATACGCTTTATATAATCTTACTCAGAAACAGCTTGAGCATACGCTTATGCCGATTGGTGATTATGAAAAAAATGACGTTAGAAAAATTGCTGAAGAAATAGGTCTTTCTGTCGCTAATAAGCCGGATAGCCAAGATATTTGTTTTGTAAACAATAATGATTATGGGGGATTTATAAGAGAAAATACCGCATTGCCAATTGAAAAAGGAAATTTTGTTGATTTTGACGGAAACGTTCTTGGAACGCACAATGGAATAAGTAATTATACGATAGGACAAAGGAAAGGTCTTGGTATTGCCTTTGGAAAACCTATGTATGTCTGTGAGATACGACCTGAAACAAACGAAGTTGTTATAGGAGAAAATGAACAGCTTTTTAAAAAGGAAGTCTTTGTTAAGAATTTTAATTTTATGGCTTTTGAACTTAAAAATGGAGAATACAAAGTACTGGGGAAAATAAGATATAATCAAAAAAAATCGCCGTGTACTATACAAATTGACGGGGATTTTGTGAATTGTGTTTTTGATGAACCCCAGAGAGCGATTACACCGGGACAAGCCGCTGTTTTTTATGACGGCGAGTATATTGTCGGCGGCGGTACTATTGTGAGGTGAGTATTATTAAAACTTTAAAAAGTAATTTTATGGAAAAATTTATTGATTTAAAAATAAAAACTGTTTTTATGGTTTTATTTTGTTTTATGACTTTATTTGGAGTTGTTGGCTGTGGGATTACTGAAAATATGAGTGATTCAGAAATACAGGCTGCGGCGACGAATAAGGAAACTTTTAATAAAGACGGCGTTTTGAGGGTAAACTATATTGACGTGGGACAGGCGGATAGTATTCTTATCCAATCGCCTAATGGGCGCAATATGCTTATTGACGCTGGGGAAACAAAAGATAAGGCTGTTATTGATTATCTTAACAGTCGTAATGTGAAAAAGCTTGACGTTATTGTGGCAACACACCCTCACGAAGACCATATTTCGGAAATGGCTGAAGTTGTTAAAAATTTTGATGTGGGTGAGTTTTATATGCCTAAAAAACAGCATACTACAAAAACTTTTGAAAAAATGGTGGACGCTGTTTTAAGTAAAAATATTACTGTTAATGAGGCTAAAGCTGGAATTTCCATTAATTTTGATGAAAATATCAAATGTGATATAATTGCTCCTTGCGGAAGCGATTATGACAACTTAAATAATTGGTCTGCCGTTATTAAACTGTCTTATGGAAATACTAGCTTTATTTTTACAGGAGACGCTGAAGATATTTCTGAAAAGGAAATTATTGGCAGTGGGGTTGATATTAAAGCTGATGTTTTGAAAGTGGGTCATCACGGAAGCCATTCTTCAACAACTAAAAGTTTTCTTGAAAAGATAGCGCCAAAATATGCTGTTATTTCAGCCGCAAAAGTAAATGATTATGGTCACCCTCATAAAGAAACCATAAGTTTATTAAATGATTTTGGGGTTAAAATATTCGGTACATATGACTGCGGAAATATTGTAGCTGTTTCTAATGGACAGGATATTGAGTTTAATATTGGAAGCGAAGCGGAAAAAGACAAAGCGGAAGATAAAAATACGCCTGATTTAGATGATGTACCTAAATTAAATCAGCAATATATTGGAAATAAAAATAGTAAAAAATTTCATTTATCTGATTGTCTGAGTTTGCCAAGTGAAAAAAACAGAGTATTGTTTAATTCAAGACAAGAGGCTCTTGAGCAGGGATATTCGGCTTGCAGCAAATGTAATCCATAATTAAGGCAATACCGCATAATTAAATAAAACAGGTTTGAGATGATATTTTTCAGTACAAGGAAAATATCAGCCAAAGCTGTGAAATTATAATTGTGCGGTATTGCCTTAAATATATTTCTTTATTTATAGTATTAAACCGGCGTTTTTATAATTAATCACTAATTATTGTTC
>CAOJPS010000182.1 GCA_948441255.1 uncultured Eubacteriaceae bacterium
TATACTCTGTAAAACCTTAGAATTACAGTATTTTTATCGTCGAACTCACGTTATTGTAACTTCCTATTTGAAAATAATCTCCTATTTTTACTGTCGGTGCGGTCTTTCCAAAAACAACAAGGGAAAGCTGTATAATGGATAAAATTATAATACATATAAGTAATATTGCTTTGAAAAATTTTTTCATATGTTTTTAACTCTTTTCATATCATATATAAAAATTCGTTATGCCCAATTATAAATATTTATTTTAAAACATTATCATCTTGTTAATCAGTATTTTTTATAATGTTATTTTCAAGATCTATCATAATACTATCAATATTATATTCATTAGATATATTTTTATCAAAACTCAAACAATAAATATAAGGATTATTTGTTTTTGAGAGTTTAGATAAAAAATCAAAGCATTCTTCTTTATCTTCTTTATCTTCTTTGTAATATTTTATTTTATCACTAATTTTTATAAAAAACTTTTCATTATTACTTTTGTTTTCAATAAATAACAATAAATATTTATAGTTAAAAAGATAGTTAATGTTTTCATTTATACAATACTCATATTTATTATCTTCTGTGAGATGTAAATTTTCTAATGAAACACATTTATCTTCTATCCAACCTACTTTATTTGTATTTAATATTCCTGATATAGAAATGCAAATGTGAATAATTATAAAAAAACATATAAAAATTAATATTATTTTATTAATATATTTTTTAGAAATTAAAATAATTACACTTGAACTTATTAAAGATATGACGGTTGGAATTCCTGTAAATATTAATACAGCAGTCTGTATTAAATCCATTCTTTTTTTTAAACACGCTGTTCCTCCTATAATTACAATAATTTCAGCTATTATATTAAAAATCATAGAAATTTTCAGTATTTTTTTTAAAATAAATATATTATTCAAATCTAATCACCCCAAATATTTATATTATTTCTAATAAGGTAAAAATAATTTTAAGTTGTGTTAAAATTTACCATTTCGCAAATAGTCATAGGATTTATATTGCTTTTATAATTACTAAATATAGTATAGAATTTATAAATTTGTAAAGTGATGTTAGAATTTAAGACTAAAAGAATACGTATGATTATTATTAATACTGATTCCAATTTAAAACATATTTTAGCATATTCTCCTATATATGCTAAAATAGCTGTTTTTGACTATTTTATATTGAATTACAGAATTTTAAAATAATTAAATTTCCTATGGAATTTAATTTAAAAATACTCAAAAAACATTTATCTAAGAAAAATTTTTATTTGTTTTAATATAATCACAATAACTTACAAATTTTTATTTTTAACATTATATAAAGTCATCTTTTAAATTGAGATTAGTATTACTTGTAGCTGTAAGCTTTTTTGAACCCCACGCATAGCGCAGGGTTTTCGATTTACAATAAACTTCTCCATTAACTTGATAACGGAGAAGTTTATCATATATAATAATTATAATATAAACATTAGCTACATAACAACTATAGAACATTCAGCATATAGATATTAAATTATTATCAAATATTTAAAATTAATAAAAATTTTCACATATAAAGTAATTACTCTTTAATTAATAACCTTATCGTTTTCCATTTAAAGTGTGTGCGGCTAAATATGGAAGAATGTAGTTGTTCCATACTTTAATATTACTGTGCATTGCTGAATGTGAATCAATCCAACCATATTCTTCATCCGTAGTAAACACATTATCTGGTATATACATATTTACTGCATTATCAAAAGTTCTTCCTGCAAGTATATTCTCACCTCCCAAAATTTGAACCTTATCAATTTCGTTATATACTTGCAAATGCAAACCAACTTTTGTTTCTAATTGATATTCTCTAACCGGTGTTGCAATAGTAATTAATGTTTCAACTTTTATATTATGTTTAGCTAATTCATTAGTTGCAAGTATTGCAAAATTTCCACCGTGACTATGTCCAACTAACCTTATTGGCTCATTTGGATTTTTTTTATGAAACTTAATTAATTTTTTTGCAAAATTTATAGCTTCTTTTCTGCGCGCCTCATCATTATTATCACCTGACCAATCAGCCTCATCTATACATTTGCTTTTTTCACCACTATAAACATTTTTTTGATAATATTCTTTAAATTCGTTTGTCCAGGTAGAATTATCAGACCAAGTTCCATGAATAAACCAAGTTGCTTTTCCTGTAGGATCATAAAATTTGACTGGATTATTATCTGCATATATATACCAATTAAGACCATCCCTGACAGGGTCTTCCGTTGTAAATCTTCCCAACTCTGGATTGTAAATTCTTGCTTTTAAATAAATGCCGTCTAAATAGAAATTGTAATATTCACCACAGTATCCAAATTGGTTATCAGAGTTTTTTCCTGTTCTGCTTTGATTTCCAAAAGCGTCATAAGTATATTGTGTTGATATTGTTCCATTTTCATCAACAAGGGCAGAAATATCATTATGACCATTTTGAAGATAATAAAATCCCTCATTTGATTTTATTAATCCCAAACCTCTTGTATATATTTCATTTGCTAATTCAGGTCTACCGTCATCATACCCTATAGAGATTATGTTATTTCCATGCCAATTATAATATTCGTTATCAATAATATGACTGCTCCTGAAAAGTAAACCATCTGGTCTGTAGACAAAATTTACTTCTTCCCAGTCAAGGTTATAATTTATATGTTCTAATTCATTAAATCCGTTATAATCATATTCCATTGAGTAATCGTAGGTAAAATCAAGTCCAGTATATATACTAAATTGTTTTTCTGAAGAATGTTTTTCTCCAATTTTGTTTGGAATTTTCTTTGTTAAATTTCCATTAAAATCATAGTAGTAATTATAATCATTTCTTTCGGCTTCACCTTTTTTATTGATTGTTTCTCTTTTTAGTCTATTATATAAGTCATAAGTATAGTTGGTAATATAATTTTCACTACCTGATACACTAAGTCTTGTTCTGTTGCCTGACAAGTCGTAAGTGTAGCTCTTTTTATTTTTATTTGTAATTTCACCTATGAGCCTTCCGTAATTATCGTAGGTATAAGTTGTTGTAACCCCGTTGCTGACCTTTGTTTTTTGATTTCCGTTGTTATAATAAGTATAGCTGTGAGAGTCTAAAATAGTATTTCCGTTTTTACTTTGAATACTTTTTACAAATCCGGCGTAATTGTAATCATAAGTAGTTATAATATTATTTCCATAAGTGATTTTTTCGGGTTTTCCGTTTAAATCATAGTTGTAAGCTGCAACAAGCACTCCGTTTTCATATATGTTCGCAAATTGTCCTTTTACAGTATAAGTATATGTATTTTCGGAAATCTGATTGTTTTTGTTTTTGTATTTAATCGAACTAAGAAGATTGTTGTTGTCGTAAGCATATTCATTTATAAAAACACAATCAAAAATGCCATCTTCCAGTGAACTTTTTTCATAAATCAGATTTCCTCTTGTATCATATTTATAGTTTAATTCGGAGTTTCCATATTTCTCTTTTACCTTTGCCCCTGTCAAACCGTATTCAGCCGTTTTTTCCAAACTGCCTGCTTTCTGACTTTTAAGTCTATTCATACCATCATAGGCATAAGTTATTACATTTCCGTTTCTGTCGGTTTTCTTTGACATATTTCCATTAACATCGTATTCATATTTTTCAATACAATGTTCCGGGAAAACATTTATTGCTGCATCGGGAGTATATTTAGTTTCATTAGGCACATTTATCAAATAAGTAAGCCTATTCAAATTGTCATACTTATAAATAGTTTTGCTTAATGCGTTTCCTGTAACCATCGAAGTTTTGTTGCCAGCCTTGTCATAGGTATATGTTGTCACATTATTCTCATTTCCATTTTTCATTGTAACAGTTTCAGGCAATCCAATCTGATTGTATGAATACTCGGTAATACTGTCACCGGAACTTCCTCCTAAAACGGTTTCTTTAAGAACATTTCCCGTTTTATCGGTTTCGTATTCCTTAACTATATTTTGATTTCCATCTAATGGAATTGTAACAGATTTCAGCATATCTGTAAAGCCTTTGTAAGTATATTGAGTAAAGTAATTTCCCTCAACGCCTTTTGGAGTGTACTCTTTTACAAGACGTCCAAGTCCGTCATATTCTTTTTTACTTGTCGCTCCTGTACTGTCGGTCTGAGTAAGAATATTTCCTGCGTGGTCATACTCATATGCTATATAATATCCATTATATGGACTTTCTTTTATCATATTTCCAAGAGCATCATATTCATAGGATTTTTTTACTCCATTACACTCCTGACTTATTGTGTTGCCGTTGTAGTCTGTTACTGTTTTTGTTGTTATGCTTTGGGTATTTACGCCGTCACCTTTTACAACGCTCGTTACAACATTTCCTGTAGATTTGTATTTGTCCCCTTTTGGCAAATTTTTTGTATACTGCGGTATATTTTCCATATCATAGGACATTGTTTCGTTATATATCTCTTTTCCGTTTTCTAAAGTGATTTTTGAAACAGGTCTGCACGCCGAATCATAAGCATATGATGTTACGGTTTTGCCATCGGGTGATGTTTCTTTTATAAGACAGAAGTTTTTATAGTCATACTCACATTTTTTCAAAAGTGAGTTTCCTGCTCTGACTTCTTCAAGATTTCCAAAACAGTCATAATCATAGGTTACAGCATTTCCGTTTTCGTCCGTTAATGTTATTTTATTAGCAATATAATCAAAAACACTGCTTTTAGTGCCACCCTGAGGATTGGTGACTTTAGTTAAATTGCCTCTCCAATCATATTCATACTGCGTTTTGCGACCTTCGCCGTCTGTCATACTTGTTACATTTCCTATTTTGTCGTAAGTATATTTTGTTTCTATATATTGTCCGTCAGGGAGTTCTGTTTTTACAAGTGTCGGTGAAGCTGTTCCGCTGTAAGTATATGTCGTTGTCAGTCCTTTTGTATTTTTATTGACATAATCAATTTTTTTAGATACTCTTCCGTCAGTATTATACAAATAGTCCGTTTTGCTTCTGAATATTAATGAACCGTTCTTTTCTTCGTAAGTTTCTTTTGATGTAAGATATTTTTCATCGGCATCATAATAATTTTTTACAACCATTTGAGCATTATCACTTATTCTGAATGTTTCAGCATAAGGTCTGCCGTATTTTGTAAATCTTTTTTTAGAAGCAGCAGTAGAATATGAACTGTTTACCGCATATTCTATTCCCTCGGGATAACTTTTTGATGTTCTCAGGTCTTTTGTTATATCATCATAATTATAATTATCCTCGTGATAATAAATTGTACTATTTCTGCTGATTTTATCTTGTGGTCTTGTCGATTCGTCATCTACATTTGAACCGGCTGTTCCCTTTTGTGTAGTTACTTTTTCAGGAACATCTGCATATATATATTCATATCCAGTAGGTTTTAAAGCATACCTTCCATTATATCAAAATGTTTTAAATATGCTAAAATGTACCGAAATATACTTAAATATACCGAAA
>CAOJPS010000183.1 GCA_948441255.1 uncultured Eubacteriaceae bacterium
CCACCTCAGATAAAATCGTTATCCGTTCAATCCGAAAAAATACTGGTTGGAACGAAACTGCTGTATATGAAAATCAAAAACTCATTTAACCGAGAAAAATTTAAGATATTTTAATTTTTGGGAGGATTTTTATTATGAGAAACTTTAGAGTTACGGTAAATGGAAATACATACGATGTTACTGTTGAAGATGCTGGCGGCGGCGTTTCAAATTCAGACTATACGCCCTCAACGTATGCTTCCGCTCCTGCTCCTGTTCCCAAAGCTTCCGCTTCAAAGGGAACCGAGGGAAATATCAAAGTAAAATCACCAATGCCTGGAACTATTGTCGATATAAAAGTATCCGTTGGAGATAAGGTAGAAGCAAATACTGTTGTCGCTGTTCTTGAGGCAATGAAAATGGAAAATGAGATTGTTACTCCTTCAACTGGTACCGTTGCTTCTGTTAACGTTAATAAAGGCGCGTCTGTCAATACAGGCGATGTTCTTATCACCATTACGGAATAGGAGGTAATCCTATGGATATTCTTTTCAGTACAATTGAAGGTTTTTTTAGAGATTCGGGATTTATGCAGTTCTTTCAGAACGATGGCTATAAATTTGTTATAATGATTATTGTCGCTTTGTTTTTTATGTATCTTGCGATCGTGAAAAAATATGAGCCTCTCCTGCTTCTTCCTATAGCTTTTGGTATGTTGCTTGCTAATCTTCCTTTGGCAGGACTTATGAATCCGCCAACCGATACAGAAAACGGCGGACTTTTATGGTATATTTTTCAAGGGGATGAACTCGGAATCTTTCCACCGTTAATTTTCCTTGGGGTTGGGGTTATGACTGATTTTGGTCCGTTAATAGCAAACCCTAAAAGCCTGCTTCTTGGAGCGGCGGCGCAATTTGGCATATTTACGGCATTTATAGGCGCTCTCCTTATCGGATTCACTCCTCAGGAAGCCGCTTCAATAGGTATAATCGGCGGCGCTGATGGTCCAACAGCAATATATACAACAACAAAATTAGCTCCTCATATTTTAAGTACAATAGCCGTTGCGGCATATTCATATATGGCTTTAATACCAATTATTCAGCCGCCTATAATGAGAGCGCTGACAACAAAAGAAGAACGTGCTATTAAAATGGAACAGCTTAGAACCGTTTCAAAAACAGAAAAAATAATCTTTCCTATAGCTGTTACAATATTAGTCATATTAATTTTACCATCAACCGCTTCCCTTATCGGAATGCTTATGCTTGGAAATCTATTTAGAGAATGCGGCGTAACCGAAAAACTTGCTCATCACGCGTCAGAAGCGATGATGTATATAATAAGTATTTTTATTGGCGTTACTGTTGGAGCCACAGCAAGAGCTGACGCTTTTTTAACCGCTAAAACTCTCGGAATCTTAGCGCTTGGATTGTTTGCGTTTATAATTTCAACAGCAACAGGAGTTGTATTCGGCAAAATAATGTGTAAACTTACAGGCGGCAAAATAAATCCACTTATAGGAGCTGCAGGAGTTTCGGCTGTTCCTATGGCTGCCAGAGTTGCTCAAAATATCGGAAAAGAAGAAAATCCCAATAATTATCTTCTTATGCACGCTATGGGGCCCAATGTTGCCGGAGTTATTGGTTCGGCAGTTGCCTCCGGCGTATTTTTGACAATTTTTAAATAGTATTGGAGGTTATGATAAATGGCTAAAGTCAAAATTTCAGATTCAACTCTGCGAGATGGTCAGCAATCTCTTATAGCTACAAGAATGCGTATTGAGGAAATGTTGCCTATTATAGAAAAAATGGATAAAGTTGGCTTCGAGTCAATGGAAGTATGGGGCGGAGCAACTTTTGATTCTTGTCTTAGATATTTGAAGGAAGACCCGTGGGAAAGACTCCGACAAATTAAAAGTATTGTAAAAGACACGAAACTTCAAATGCTTTTAAGAGGTCAGAATATTTTAGGCTATAAAAATTATGCCGATGATGTTGTTGAGGCATTTGTCGAAAAAAGTATAAAAAACGGAATAGACAAAATAAGAATATTTGATGCTCTTAATGATAAAAGAAACCTTGAAACAGCTACAAAGGCCACAAAAAAATCCGGAGGTCACGCTCAACTTGCTATTTCCTATACATTAAGCGATGTTCATACATTGGATTATTATGTCGAACTTGCTAAAGAATATGAAAAAATGGGAGCGGATTCAATTTGTATAAAAGATATGGCTGGCTTATTGCTTCCAATGCCAGCTTATGAACTTGTAAAAGCGTTAAAACAAGTCATTAGTGTTCCTATTGAAATTCATAGCCATTACACAAGCGGAGTAGCAAGTATGACCTATCTCAAAGCGATAGAAGCTGGCGCTGATATTATAGATACTGATATGTCGCCTTTTTCAATGGGAACAGCACAACCCGCCACAGAAGTTATGGTCGGAGCGTTAAAAGGAACAGAATATGATACAGGACTTGACGAAACTCTTTTAAGTGAAATAGCCGAATATTTTCGACCACTGCGTGAAAAAGATATAGAAAGCGGACTTTTAAACACAAAGGTTCTTTCTGTAGATATCGCCACTTTAATGTATCAAGTTCCCGGCGGTATGCTTTCAAATCTTGTTTCTCAGCTTAAAACACAGCACGCTGAAGATAAATATGAGGAAGTTTTAAAAGAAATACCAAAAGTACGGGCTGATTTGGGCTATCCTCCGCTTGTAACGCCTTCCAGCCAGATTGTTGGAACTCAAGCTGTCATAAATGTTCTTTTAGGAGAACGATATAAAATAATTCCAAACGAAACAAAAGATTTGGTAAGAGGCAAATATGGAAAAACTCCAGTTAAAATCTCAGATGAGATACGAAAAAAAATAATAGGCAGCGAACAGCCAATTACAAACAGACCTGCCGATTTAATCCCTCCAGCACTTGCCAAAATGGAAGAGGAAATGATACAATATAAAGAACAGGAAGAAGATGTGCTAAGCTATGCTCTTTTCCCTCAAATAGCCGTTGAATTTTTTAAATTCAGACAGGCACAGAAATATGGAATAGACCCTTCTCTTGGCAATACCTCAAAAAATGTCTATCCAATTTGATTATCAATTAATGTAAATTAGGTTTTATTAACCAACGAAAAGCTGATTACAGCAAAATTACATTCTAGCCATTAAATCAGCTTTTCTCTAGTTGCGGTAAAATTTCAAAATAATTTCAGCCGCAATATTTTTATTAAATACAGAAAAATTGAATAATTATAATAACAATTATTAATTTTTCAGCATTCCACAGTTTTTAATCGAAATGAGGGTATGTATTGTATAACAATGACAATAAAAACAGTATTTATGATGAACTTGACAAATTAACTTTAGAAGATTTATATGCTTCTTTTGAAAAAAATACTGTATCAACTAAATCCGTTTCAACCAAAAAAAAGGAAGTTTCTGCCGAGGAATGTTTATATGATAAGTTATATATATGTCCAATATGCGGAAATAATTTCAAATCAAAAACCATAAGAAAAGGAAAAGTCCGTTTTATAAACAACGAACTTGATTTAAAACCTAATTATGAACCGATTCAACCGGATTATTATGATATTGTTTTGTGCGATAAATGCGGTTATGCTTCAATATCTTCAAAATTTGATAAAATAACAAGCTCACAGGAAGATTTAATAAAAGAAAATATAACCCCTAAATTTTTTCCAAAACAATATCCTGTAATATATGATGTTAATATTGCCATAGAAAGATATAAACTTGCGTTGATAAATTCAATCGTCAAAAAAAGCCGTTCGGGCGAAAAAGCCTATATATGCCTAAAGCTTGCGTGGTTTTATAGGGATAAATCCGATCCTGAAAATGAAATTATGTATCTAAAAGCCGCTCATAAAGGTTTTAATGACGCGTTTGTCAGCGAAAGATTTCCTATATGTGGACTTGAAGAAAACACTCTTTTATACATAATTGCGGCAATAGGCTCAAGAATAGGAAAAATAGATGATTCTTTGAGAATTTTAAGCAGGCTTATTGTTAAACGGGGGTTAAATACCAGATTAAAATCTAAAATTTCCGAACTTAGGGAAATATTGAAAAAGATAAAAAGTTGACTTTTGAAAGGAGATAACATTTAATGCCTGATTATAAACCCGAAGAATGTATATACGATAAATCCTATACCTGTCCTGTTTGCGGTGAACCATTTAAAGCAAAACAAGTTAGAAAAGGACGAGCAAAATTTATTTCAAATGACGATGATTTAAAACCAAATTATACTCCTGTTCAGCCAGATTACTATGATGTTATTATGTGCGACCATTGTGGATACGCGGCAATTTCAAGCAAATTTGATAAAATAACTCTCTCACAGCAGGAAGCTATTGAAAAAGAAATTACACCATTGTATGAAAAAACCGATTATCCGGATGTATATGATGTTGACACAGCAATAGAAAGATATAATATGGCTTTAAGAAACTGTGAGGCAAAAAAAAGCAAAGCTGGTGAAAAAGCGTATATTCATCTTAAACTTGCGTGGTTTTGCAGAGATAAAAATGATAAATCAAGTGAAATCGAGCACTTAAAACTTGCCTACAGCGGTTTTAACGAAGCCTTTACAACAGAAAAACTACCCATTTGTGGTCTTGATGAAAACACATTACTTTATATACTTGCCGCAACTGGAATTGAGATAGGCTATCCTGAAGAAAGTATACGAATTTTAAGCAGACTAATTGTAAAAAAAGATTTGTCATCAAGATTTAAACAGAAAATTACTCTTCTTAAAGATAAAATAAAAAATTAATACTTTGGCTGTCCAATTGGACAGCCATATTTGCGAAAACCTTTTATAAAAAATATTTATTGTATATTGAGGTGCAAAATGTTTTTAAAAAGACTTGAATTAAAAGGCTTTAAATCTTTTCCTGAAAAAACGGTTCTCGAATTTGATAAAGGAATTACAGCTGTTGTTGGGCCAAACGGAAGTGGAAAAAGTAATATCTCTGTCGCTGTAAGATGGGTTTTGGGAGAACAAAGCGTAAAAAACTTGCGAGGCTCAAACAAAATGGAAGATGTTATTTTCGCCGGAACACAAAACAGAATAAAACTCGGCTTTGCAGAAGTTTCAATAGTTATGGATAACAGCGAAGGAAACTTTAACATAGCATATAACGAGGTTGCGATAACAAGACGTCTGTATCGTTCAGGAGAAAGCGAGTTTTCTATAAATAATTCCAGCTGCCGTCTTAAAGATATTCACGAACTTTTTATGGACACAGGAATTGGACGCGAAGGCTATTCAATAATAGGACAAGGTAGAATTGATGATATTTTAAGTACAAAATCAGAGGACAGAAGAACTATTTTTGAGGAAGCCGCCGGAATTATAAAATTTAAAACAAGACGAATTGAGGCGGAACGAAAACTTGAAAAAGAAAAACAAAATCTTGTTCGTGTAAACGATATTATAAGTGAATTAGAAACACAAATTGAACCTCTCAA
>CAOJPS010000184.1 GCA_948441255.1 uncultured Eubacteriaceae bacterium
TGAAAATGATTTTTAGCCGCTGAACTTGCTTGTTTTTAAGTGATTTGACTATATATCAAGTTTTATAAAAATTTGCCTGTTCATTATTTTATTGTTTCTCTATAATAAAAAAATATGTATTAATTTAAAAAAAATACCCTACTCTTGAGAAATAAAAATAATTATGAAAGGAATGTATAATGTTTCCTTACATTATACAAAGTGATTGAATGAAAAAATTTTTTAGTATTATATTAATAATAACCTTAGCAACCATAATTACAAAAAATTTTCCACTTGATTTAAGCTTTGCGTATGTTCCAGCTTCTTCAACACAAAAAAGCAAAATTATAAATGGCAAATATGTTCCAAAACAAAGCTTAAATTCTTCTAAAACACCAGAAAATTCAAATTTCGCAAAAATTTCCGAAAAAAATTCAAATTACATTCTCCCATCAGTAATAACCTCAGATAGTCAATGGAGAGAAGCAATAAATTACTGTATTGAAAATCTTATTGATAAAGTATCATTTAAAATAGAAAATTTCAATGAAGACATATACAACATAAAAACACTTAGTTTTGTAAACACATCTATACAGGCACAAGGTTCTGTTCAAAACGAAACAGCCTCAATAACATACACTTTTGACTATAAAGAAAATTATATTTTAAATAAAGCGGCAAAAGACTCAAAGTATATATCAAAGCTTACCCCCGACCAATTAACTTTATTCAATCAAATAAAGTCAATCTCAGGAAATATAATAAAGTCTGGTATGACAGACTTTGAAAAAGAAAAAGCTATACACGACTATATAGTGTTAAACAGCTCATATTCAAAAAATATAACAAGCGATAGCTACACAATAAGAAATTTAATTACAAACAAAACCGGTGTATGCGAAGCATACGCCTATACGTTTCAAATGCTCTGCTCTTTCGCTGGAATAGAATGTGAAATAATCACAGGAGTATTAACAGGAGAAGACCACGGCTGGAATTTAGTAAAACTTGACGGTCAATATTATCATATAGACGTAACCTCCGATGACCCGGTTCCAGATAAAGAGGGCCGTATATTATACAATTATTTCAATTTAACTGATGAAGAAATGTCAAAAAGCCACAAATGGAACACCACAGATTTTCCAAAATGCGAAGCTTCAAAATATAACTATTATATTTACAATAATCTAGTTGTTGAAACGCCCAAACAAATGCAAAGTCTTATATTAAACGAATTGAATAAAGGAACAAAAGAAATTCATTTTTATGTAAAAAACTTTATCATAAAAGGAACAGACGAGTTTGACTTTTGCGGCAAAAGCAAAAGACCCATATCTTCCTTTAACATAATGGGAAATATAGGTTCTGACGGTGCTTTTATGTTTTCTCCAACATATAGATAATAAATAATTTAAGAAGTTTGGAGCGAAGTCATATATGAATTAAATTAAAATAAACCCTTGAGGTTTCACCTCAAACTCCACTTCTTTCTTGAAAGAAAGAAGCAAAGAACTTCTGCGCGAAACTACGTTTCGCCGTCTAAAAAATGACAGATATTAATCTCATAATAAAATAACGTGAGTTCAGCGAAAAATTACAGCGAAACTCACGTTATTTTATTATGCGCCTTTAATACTGATTGAACATTTCATAAGCGAACCATCATTAGCTTTACCTACAGCAAAAGCATATGCCGTTTTGGGGTCGCAATTGTAAAATTTAAAATTGGCATAGTAATCAGTAACTTTATATGATTTAGCAATACTTCCAGAGCCAGAACCTTTCATCAAATAAACGCTGTAATTGCCTGGAGTGAGGCCATTATCAGGCTCACGGCTGATTTCATCTGTAATAACATTATATGTACTGTATCCTGTAAATCTATATCTTGTATAGCTATACATATAATTTATCTCAAATGTTCCTGTATAAGTACCCTTGCTCCAATCCCAAACCTTATCCGCACTAGGCATACTCGCTTCTCTGGCATTTTTTTGAGGTCCATATATTTCTTCCAATGTCTTACCAGAATCCTCGTTTAATTCACTCGCGTCAATATATAATGTATCTCCAATCGCGTATGTACCGTGTTTAGGCGTTTCTTCTGCCATATCCTCCATACTTGCGCTTGTTTGATTTGTGCTTGGCTGAGGTCCATATATTTCTTCCAATGTTTTTCCATAATCATCACTTGGTTCATTTACATCAACCCATACAGCATCTCCAGTTGTATATGCGCCTTTATGTATTTCTTGTGTATTTGTATTTTCATTGGCAAGCGCGTAGTTACTCACAATTGTTAATGATGAAGCTAACAGCATTGTTGAAACTAACAATTTATGTATTTTCATTAATATCCCTCCTAAAATTACAAAAAATATCCTATTAGTAATAAAAAATAATCTCTAAAATTACAATCCTCCTTATTTATTATTATTATTATTTATTACAATAAATATTATAACATTAAATGACAATAAAGTCAACTATTATTTTTAAAAATTAAAATGATTTGCAAATAAATATTATATAAAATTTAATATCGTAATGTATTTATAATAACGTGAGTTCGACGAAAAATTACAGTAAACCTCAGCGAAACGTAGTTTCGTGTAGAAGTTTTTGTCAAACTTTTTTCAAAAAGTTTGTGGAGTTTGAGGTGAAACCTCAAGGTTTTTATGCTTCAAGAGTATTTTTGGGGGTCTGGACCCTTTTTGCGATAGAAAAAGGGTTCAGTAATTATAAAATTTCATCAAACTCACGTTATAATAATAAAAAAGGAACATCTAAGGAAATATCGTGTCATTCAAAAAATAAAAATAATTTTTATTTTTCTTTGTACGACGTTTCACTAATAAATAGACGTTCCATAAAAATTAACGCTATACTCTGTCTCAAAAAAGTGCAAACGGCTAGCCAGTTTTTAGCTTAGCTTTGCCAAAAGCAGTGACTAAATTTATAAAATCTTCGTTGAAGCCTTAAGTAATTTAATTATAATACTTATCAATTATTTCTTTATATATGTTCCTATAATTGTAACTACTGCTATATTCATTCGGTTTTAATCCAATTTCCTCATCTGACATAAGATCAACATTTATATTAGTCTTTAGTTTTTTATTAACAATAGGATACTTCCCTAATACAGAATTACTCATTTGATAAATATCAATTATGTTATTATTTTTATCAGTAATTTGTTTTTTTCTCAATATAAATAAATATTCCTTACCAACCTCAGCTATATCATAATTATCATGTATAACTAAATATTCTTCATTATCAAAAGCTTTTCTAAGATAAGGTTCCCTTATAGTTATAACATCGTTTTCTTTAATTTCTCCTTTATGAACCTTTTTTATTTTTATATTTGTTTCTGTATGACCTTTTATAGTTACTTATGACATTTACTTTATCAGACAAAACTTCCGCTTCTACCACAGTTTCATTTTTATCCAGGAGTTCAGATAATGAACTTATATCATAAACATAGCACCCTATTTCAGTCTTTATATTGCCTCTTTTCAACAATTCTAAATCTGTCAGCTCATTCGCTCTATCAAAACCGACTAATACAAAAGAAAATGTAATAACAAATATCATAAAAATCGCTTTCAAATTAATTTTCATATAATTACCTCCCTAATTCTTGCCAAACTCACATTAGTTAGATATACAGAACTATTTTATAGGAATAGTATTCCCAATAAAATGGTTCCATATATCTTCTATATCTTTTCTCTGTGCAAGCCAGCTTTTGAAAGCGGAAGCGCTTCCGGCAGCCACCGCCATTTTAAAAGCCTTTTCATAGTCAGAAGTTTCAATATAGCATGCTATAAATCCAGCCACCATAGAATCTCCAGCGCCAACCGAGTTAATAAGCTTCCCCTTTGGAGCTTCCAAAATATAAACCTTTTCATTCTCATCAACAAGAACAGCGCCTCTTTCCGCCAAAGAAACAATAACATTTTCAGCACCCATATCCCGTAATTTTTTAGCATAAAATACAACTTCATCTTTTTCATATATATTTCTTCCAAAAATCTCACCAAGTTCAATATGATTAGGTTTAATCAAAAAAGGATTATATTTAAGCGTATTTAATAAAGTTTCTCCCGTAGCGTCAACAACCGCTTTAATACTTTTGCCGGCAAGTCTTTTAAGTATATTTTCATAAATATCCCTTGGCAGCGTATTAGGAATCGAACCTGCCAAAACAATAAAATCCCCTTCATTAACCGACTTTAATATGTAAAATAGTTTCTCAATATCTTCAGCATCAATATGAGGACCTTGACCATTAATATCAAATTCTTTCTCATCACCTCTTATCTTTACATTAATTCTTGAATATCCAGAAACCCTTATAAATTCATTGTCACAGCCATATTTATTAAGCATATTCTCAATTTCCATACCGCTGAAGCCAGCAATAAATCCCAAAATCTTACTTTCAAATCCAAGATTTTTCAAAACAATTGAAACATTTATCCCCTTTCCTCCAGGATAAAACTCCTCATATTCACTTCTATTAATATTTTCCATTTTAATAGAATTAATGTGTATAATATAGTCAATAGACGGATTAAAAGTTACTGTATAAATCATCATATATACCTCTCTTTCAGCAAAAATAGTAAAAGGCTTTTAAGATTATCTCTCAAAAGCCCTTTAAAAATCAATAATTTTTCAAAAACTAATCAGTTTCTGTAATAAAACTAAATTCGTCCTGCTCCAACGCTTTTCTGAGAATTGCCGCGACATCTTTTGCTGTAGGTTCAGTACCTCCAGTTACATTTATATTTTTAAATTTACCGTCAGCAATTCCCGTTGTATCTTTGGTAAGAACATATTTCAAAGCAAGAGCGGCATCGTCAACAGTAACTACATCATCATCATCGAGATTGCCCAAAGAATCTGATGTTGCTGTTCCTGCTACATTCACCTTGCATTCAGCTTCAAAACCGCCGTCTTCTGTAGTAACCTTAATAACCGCCTCACCTTTGCCTACAGCGGTAACAAGACCATTTTCGTCAACCGCAGCGACATTTGGATTGCTTGAACTCCAAGTAATATTTTTATTCAAAGCCTCAAAAGGAGAAACAATAGCATAAAGCTGATAAGTATTATTAGCCTCAATATTAACCTCTTTTTCTGAAATAGTAACTCCTGTAACATTTCTTTCTCCGCTTACAGAAACATTATCAAAATAAATGTTGCTGCCAGGAGCTGTTTTCACAAGCCTAATTTGTTTAAATCTTAAAGGAGTCTTGGAAATCAAGTCAGTGGTAATTTCTTTAATAGGAACAGCCGATATATTTTCAGTATTGTACAAACCATCTGTTCCGTGCAAATAAATACCTGTTTTAGCTGTTTTAGCGTCCAAATCCAAATCAACTTTTATTCTATACCATTTATTAGCGTCAAGTTTTCCTATAT
>CAOJPS010000185.1 GCA_948441255.1 uncultured Eubacteriaceae bacterium
TTTCACCTCAAACTCCACAAACTTTTTGAAAAAAGTTTGACAAAAACTTTTGCGCGAAACTACGTTTCGCTGAATTTCACTATAATTTTTCGTCGAACTCACGGTAATATTATTTAAAATCAGCGTTTTATAAGATGTTGACATATATATATTATACTATCAGATGATAGTAAAATCAATACTGTTGTTTAATAGTAACTTATAATTTATTAAGGAAACACCGCATAATTTCAGAAAACAGATTATTGAGAAAATATTTTTTGAATTTTTAATTGGGGTGGTTTTATGTATTATTACAGAAGACTTAAAGATTTGAGAGAAGACAAGGAAAAAACACAAAAAGAAATAGCGCAGTTGCTGGGAATTGACCAACGGGTTTACAGCAATTATGAAACGGGAAAAAGAGAAATTCCCACAAGATTTCTTGTTATACTTGGCGATTACTATGATTGCAGTGTTGACTATATTCTTGGAAGAACTAAAAATAAGATGTTGATTAAATGAAAATATAATAGGTCTGTTTAAATACCTCTGTGGTTATAGGGAAACACCGCATAGTTTAGAGTAATTTCTGAAATCAGTATTTTCATTATTATGCGGTGTATTCCTTAGAAAACTACATTATTCGGTTTATTTTTATGTTTTTATAAAAATTATTTTTTGGGAAAACAGTTTTATAAACAGTATTTAGTTTTTCTGAAATTATATCGTCATTTGGCTGTTTTTCTTTAGGCAGATATATTATTAAAAAGTGCACGCCAAAACATACGCTTGTTATTCCAGTTTTTATAAATCCGTTCTTTTCGTAAAAAGCCGCACGTCGTTTTCGTACTATTTTTTCTTCTTCTGATTCGGAGTGTTCCGGGTCTTCTATTTCAGCTATTATTCCGTCTTTTGAAAATTCTTTGTTTTCTTTAAGCTGTTTTATTACATCGCTTCCTATGCCAAAACCCCGGCATTCTGAGTTTACAGCGAAAAAATCTAAAAGAGAGCAGGATTGGCTGTTTTTATCTCCAGCGAAAAAGGTATAGGATTTTAGTTTGTCGTTAGAAAAAAATCCTTTGCATACATAGGCGTTTTGCTGTATAAGTGAAAGTATATGATTTAATGGCTTTAGTTCATTTTCGGGAAAATCGGATTTCATATGCTTATTGTAGATTTGGATTATTTCCTTTTCAGACAATGTTATTTCCTTTAAAGTGGTTTTCAATTTATTTATTTCCTTAATAAAGTATTTAGTATAATTATATATTGCTTAAAATCAATTTGTCAAGAAAATCAATTTTCTTTAGGGCAATACCGCATAATTAATATTTTGCAGCTTTGGCTGATATTTTCCACTGCTATGTCAAAGTCTCTTATCATAGGCTCCGACTATGTGTACACCGCGAAGAAAAACGCGGACGGCGAAGCCGGCTTTCGCGCAGCGAAAGTGTTTGAACAGCGAGCATTTTCCTTGCATTGAAAAATATCATCTAAGGAAACACCGACAAATTAAAAAAGTAAAAATAATTTTTAAAAAAATTGAAGTGATAGTGTTATTTTTCTTGAAAAATGACACGATAACGGAAATTTTAATTTTAAAAAATTATTTTTAATATCATTTGTTCGGTGTTTCCATAAAACCTGCTTTATTGAATTATGCGGTATTGTCTTAGGTTTTTTTTGATTATTGTAAATTTGGCTGGATTATGATAAAATAAATATAAAATATCTTATGGAAGTTTGCAAAATCGGAGGGGAATTTTCTATGAAGAAAAATATTGATATTGGTATGATTATTGTTTTGACTATGTCCGCCGCGTCCGTTACTAAGACAGCGTCCGCTTATGCAAATTTGAACGGGGATTTTGAGAGTGATGAATTTGACGCTTTGGAAAAAGTTTCGATGGACACTGACACAGGCTATGATGAGATTGAAAATTTTGATAAGATGGCTGTTGAGACGGAAGCCGCTGATAAAAATAAGAACGCTGGCATTAAAATAAAAACGATAGAAAAAAGCGAAAAAATTAATTCTGGTAAGATAATTACCGAAAAAGTGTTTGACAATCATAATAACTCAATTGTTTCCGGAGGAGCAATAGAAAACGGAACAGTTGATTTTAAATTAAAGTTTAAATCACCTGATTTTAAAGAGGATTTTTCTTTAGAAAATTATATTGATACGGCAGATATTAATACATCTGGTTCGTCTGTTGAGTTTAATTCTCATAAGATTCCTTTTGTTGGTTTTGACGTTTCAAACGGAGATATTGTTATTAAAAAAAGCGAGCTTTCTCAAAACGGAGTTGTTGTTGAACAGAATGGAACAGATATTTCCATTTTTGATGGAAGAAAAATAATGCTCTTTGGAAGCTCAAACCAATATGGCGTTGAGGTTGAGGGGAATGTTTCTTCTGAGATAATTTTAAATGGACTTTCAATTTCCTCTGAAAAAGGCTTTTTTATTGATTATGGCTCGAAAATTAATATTAAACTTATTGACGACTCATTAAATACAATTAAAAATTTAAGTAATAACGGTTTTATTAGCGTCTATGGAGAAACAGGAGCTTTAACATCTAGAGAGTTTGATGGAAAGGTTTCTGTTTTCGGAGGTGTGATTAAAGCGACTGAAAAATGTGAAAAGCTTTCTGACATTGTTATAAAGGGCGGTTCGGTTGATATTAAAACTGATAAGACTGTTAAATATAATGAGTATGGAGGAGAAGCTCTTAATTGCAATATTATTAATGTTAACGGAATTGACTCATCGGAAACCGTTGAAATTAATATGAACGGCGACGCTTTTATTACTAAAACGGACGTTGGGGGAAATTTATATTTATTTTTGCCAAACCGTGACAGCAACATTGTTATTAAAAATAAAAATACAGCTTTTATTGCCGCTGTTAAAGAAAATGGAGATGGAAAGTATTCTGCGGAGGAAATTTCTGAAATTAACAGAGTGGATGTTGAAGTTTCTCAGCTTTTTAATGACAATGAAATTGTTGATGTTAATTTTAAAATAAGAATACCTGAAAATATGAAATATTCAGAGGATTTTAAAATTGGTATTCAATGTTTTGAAAGCGGCTGGCTTGTTGATGATAAAATTGATGAAAAAAATATAGCCGAGGTTTTAAGTGATGAAAATGGTGAGTATTATTTAGTTTCGGCAAAAGGTCTTGAAAGCGGAAAAACTTATAAATGCCGGGTTTTCTCTATTTGCGGCGATGAGGTTGATTTTTCTGACGTTATGGAGTTTAAAACGAAAAGCGCGGAGGAAAATAAAGCGCAGAACAGTTTTGATGAATTGAAAATTTCTGGATTGACGAAGGTTTATAATTCGGAGGAACAATGTATAGACATTTCTTCAAATGTTAATCATAGGGTTATTTATTATCAAAATGGCAGAAGAATGGATAGTATGCCCATTGACGCGGGAAAATATATTGCTAAGGTTATTGTTGATGATAATGAACACGAATATTTTGAGAAGAATTTTGAGTTTGTCATTGAAAAATGTTCTCCCAGCGTTTTACAGTTTCCGGAAGTAAGCAGCGTTGTTTGCGGAAACGCAATTTCCGCAAGTAAATTTTTCGGTGGAGTTATTGAGGGGCTTGACGGAAAACTTGACGGAGATTTTAAATGGAAAAATGAAAATGAAATAGTTGAAAGCTCAAAAAGTTATATTGTTGATTTTATTCCATTTGACAAAAATTATTCTGAGGTTGAATTTGAGGTTTTTGTTGAGGCTGACGATGAAAAACATATTAAATTTGTTACAGATTTGACTGATGGTCTTGAAATTTCTGAAGGCAAACTCTTGATTTTGAAAACGGAGGCTATTGTTAATGACGGAGGTTCTGTTATATATCAATGGTATAAAAACAAAAAAGCTATTGACGGCGCTGTTTCAAGTATATTGGTTATAGATAATATTTCAGATAATGATAGAGGAGATTATTTTGTTATCGCAAAAAGTCTTGACGGGTATTTCGCGCAAAGCAACAGCTGTTTTGTTGATATTATTGAGGATAAAAGGCAGGAGATAAGTTTTAGGGAAACTACAAGTAAACGAGGAAAAGGCTTGATTTTGCCATTTAAAGAAAAAATAGAAAACGATACTGAAACAGAAGCGGAAACAGAAACAGATATGGTATCAAGTGAAGCTGATTTTAATTTTTATGAGTATGAGGAAGAATCTAAAGAGGAAAATGAAAGTGAGGAAAAACCAAAAGGATTTTTTAGAAAACTTCTTGATATTGGCGGCGCTTATGACGAGTATACAGAAGATGATTCTTTTTTCGCGGCGGATGGAGAGGAAGAAAGCTTTGACGAGGATTATGAAGATACTGTTATAAAAAGAATTACAGATGATTTGCTTATAGATATTTATGGCAATGTTTCTTATCCTGATGACAATACTGTTGCTGCCACAACGCCTTATAAAAGTTCCGCTTTGGGGGAGAGAAAAACTGTTTTTCAGCTTAATGAAAAAGGCTGTTTTATTAAAGTTGACAGATTTAAATTTAACGGTAATGAACTTAGTGTTTTAACCGACAGAGATTTCCCTTTGATTGTCGGAGAAGATAAAAATTATCCCGATGTTAAAAATCATTGGGACGAAGATGATATTTATTTTGTTTTGGCGTTTAATATTATGCCTGGGCAAGGTGATGTGTTTAATCCAAATGGAAATGTTACAAGAGGTGAGTTTATTGAGGCGCTTTTTAATCTTGCGGGAAAGCCGGAATGTAAAACAAAAATGAGTTTTTCTGATGTTTTGGAAGATTCGAGATTTTATGACGCTGTTAATTGGGCGTATGAACTTGGATTTATTAACGGACGCAGTGAAACGGAATTTGGAGTTAATCTTAATGTTACGAGAGAACAGGCGGCAGTGGTTATTTCCAAATATATTGAGAGAATGGGATTTGAACTTTCTATGGGAAACAATATATATTCGGATACTTACAATATCAGTGAATGGGCATTGGAAGACGTCAAAAAAGTTGGGGAATGCGGAATTATGAGAGATTTGGGATATGGAAGATTTGAGCCTAAAGCTTTTTGTTCAAGAGCGGAAACAGCAACGTTTTTGAAAAAAATAATACAATATAAAATTGTATTCTAGTCGATAATCGTGGGACACTGTCCCACGGTTTTAAGTTACAGGGAGTTGAGGCAAAACCTCAATTGTATTGAAAAAAACAAAAAAAAGAAAAAAGATGTTGACAAGGGGAAAAAGATATGGTAATATAAACAAGTCGCTGTGGTGCGAGTCAAGAAAATTTAAGAAGAAAAGAAAAAATGTAGAAAAATAAAAAAAGTTCTTG
>CAOJPS010000186.1 GCA_948441255.1 uncultured Eubacteriaceae bacterium
TTGTTTTGGGTGACAGGATTATGACAGACGCGGATTCTTACGCTGTTTTACTGCTGGATACTGATAAATATGTGTATCTTGACTCTCTGGGAGAAATTAAGGTGATTTCTGAGGGAGATGAAATAGACGGAAAAATTCAGATAGAACTTGAGAAAGGGACTATTCTTAATGAAATTCAAAATCCCCTTGAAAAAGGTTCTTCGTATGAGATTAAAACCCCTAATGCTACAATGTCTGTAAGGGGTACTGTATTTGAAACTAGAAGAAATGTTGAGAATAAAGATATTGAACTGCTGGTTTATGACGGAATTGTTGCTCTTGATTTGGGAAATGGCGAGGAAGCTCTTTATACAAAAGGAGAGTATACGAAATTTGAGGACAATATAAATCCTTCTTTTATAGTTGAGAGAGATGTTATAACTGATGACATTATGAATGTACATATAAAAGAACGTCTTGACAAGATTTTTGGTCAGGGCAGAAATGTCATTATGGGAGAAACAGAATCACAAAAGTATGACAAAAATAAATTTTCGGATTTTACCAAAGATGTTTCAGAAAATGTGAAAAACAAGTCTGATGAAGTGGATGGAGATTCTCTAAACAGAGTGACTGATGATGTAAATACGAATAGAAATAATTATTCGGAAAATCAAGTTTTTAATAATTCATCAGATAACAGAGTTTCAAACCGAAATTTAGAAAATAATTTGAATGACAGTCAGAATTTGAATAACATCACAGGAAATAGAGAAACAAACAATAATTTAAATAATGGCGAAAACTTAGGTCAAAATTTAAGTGATGATGTAAATAATGCTTTAAACAATAACACAAACGACAGTCAGACAAATCAAAATTTGAATAATATTACTGATTCAAATAATCAAAATAATACTAATGTTTTGAGAGATAAAAATGAAAATAATGAGAGTTTTGACAATAATAGTCTTGAAGATAATAACGCTTTGGTGCAAAATTCTTCTGAGCAGCTAGCAGTACCTTTAAATCGGAAAAGAAGCGGAAGTTCAGGCTCATCAAGACGAACTGGTTCAAATCACACGATTAATGTGACAGAAGAAACTACAGAAACTTTTACCAATACTGAAGATAATTCTACTACAGAAGAAAGTTTAATTGAGGAAACAACAATTGGTTCATTGACTGTGCCGTCTGAAACGACGACAGAAGAAACTACAGTAAATTCATCGGAATCGCCTTTTGAAAGTACTACGGAAGAAATTATTGATTATTCTACAGAAGAAGTTACTGAAAGTGTAACTGAAGAAACTACAAATGGCGGCGATGTATTTGAAAACGCTGTTGTTGTTAATGTTGATGATAAATTCAGCGGTATATGGAAACATTTAAATATTAATATTGGTAATGACGTTAAGACTATTATAGGTGATGTTTATGAAGGTTATGGCATAAGCGATGAAACTATGTGGATAGAGTTTGGCGGTGTTAAAGTTATTAATGGTTCTATTATGGGTGTTTACGGCAATAATATACTTTATATTGGCGGAAATGGTAAGATTGTTAAGTTAAACAATATTAACAGTGTAAAAGTGGATTTTGGAAAGTGGAATGGTATTGATATTATTGCTGTTGATATAGAAAGAAAAGAAAACAATAGCGGTAATACAGGAGGTTCTTCCGGAGGAGGAAATCATCAGAAACCAGGAGAAACCAATACAGAAGAACCGACAGAAAGCTCTTCTGAAACCAATACAGAAGAATCTACTGAAAGTTCTTCTGAAACTGTTATAGAAAAACCAGAGGAGAGTTCTTCTGAAACCAATACAGAAGAATCTACTGAAAACTACTCTGAAACATCTACGGAAAAAATTACAGAAGAATCAACAAATAATTTTATAGAAAGTTCTACTGAAAACAAGACAGAAAAGCCTGTAATTAATAATCCTACTGAAAAAGATACGGAAAAAACTACAATTGATTTTACAGAAAACTCTACAGAAGAATCTACAGAAGGTACAACCCAAAAACCTGGAGGCAGTAATAATCCTGGAAGCAGCGATGAAAAAACTACAGAAACTATAACTGAAAAAACTACGTTTAATTCTATGGAAAGTACAACCGAAGAAAGCACAATAAATTTTACGGAAAGCACAACCGAAGATTTTACGGAAACAACAACTGAGATAACTTCAGTTGATTTTACGGAAAGTACCACATCGGAACCAACAGTTGATTCATCTATAGAAAGTACTACGGAAAATGGTATTGAGGAATCAACGGAAAATTCTTCGGAAGATACAAGCAGGGAAGATGAAAGTGAAACTAAAGCTAAAGTGGAAGTTAATTATTTATTACTTCCTATAATTCCAAATAATGATTTTTATACATCAGGTTCAGCGATACAAATAGGCAGCAAGAATTATTCTATTTCTAATAATTTGGAGGAAGTTGGAAGTAAGTTTAAAAAACCTTATGGTACTATTATAAATAATTCTCAATTGACATTGATTTCTAGCGCTAACGCGACGTTAATTTCAGAATTGGATTTTCTAGCTTGGTGCGCTTATGGTTCTCAAACTCAAATTGATTTTGAAAAGGATACCGTTGACAAAGCGACTAAAATATATGCTTTATGGGAAAATAGGAGAACTGGAGATATATATTATCCTGTTATATTTAATGATGTGTATGAGGGTTTATCTTGCGGAGGCAGTATAAAAAATAATACTAAACTTAATGTTGTTCCTGAGGATAAGGATGGTTATACTTTTAAATACTGGAAGACTGATGACGGAGAAGTTTGGAACGGTATTGTAGATGGTCCGAAATATCTTACTCCAGTATGGGAGGAAAGCAGTGGAAACAATAATTAAAAATAAAAGAACACAAAAGTTATTTGCTATAATTTTAATATCGATTGCGGCAGCTGTCCTTACTTGGACAGCTCCCCTTAAATCGGTTGAGTATTGGTTTTCGGATTTGCTTTTTGTAAGACAGCAGAGTGTTGACAACAAAATAAAAATAATTGGTATTGATGAAAAAAGTTTACAGGAAATTGGTCCTTTTCAAGAGTGGACAAGACAACAGGCAGCAGACTTATTGAAGGTATTTGATACTGAATATAGTCCTGCTGTTGTTGCGTTTGATATAAATTATTTTGGTGAGCGTGATGAGAAAGGCGATTTGGCGCTTGTGGAATACTCAAAAAAAATTAAAAATGTTGTTATGGCTTCATATATTAATTTTTCTACAAAGCTTGAGTTGGGCACTGAAGGTGAAAAAAGTATAAATAATATGTATATCAAACAAATTGAGAGTCCTTATAAAAAATTGGAAGAAGTTACAAACAGTGGATTTACTAATACTGTTCAAGATGATGATAATTATGTGAGAAGGTCTGTTTACAAGGTTTTTTATGAGGGTAAGGAGAATTACAATTTTGCGTATGAAGTTTATAAATGTTATAAAAAGTCAAAGGGTGAAGATTTGTTTGAGCCTGAAACAGATGAAAATGGTATATATGGCTTTGATTATACAACACAGCAGGGTATATATGAACTTTATTCTTATACCGATGTGTTGAATGAAAAATGTGATTTAAAAGCGTTTAAAGACAGTATTGTATTTGTGGGCGCTTATTCATCAGGTATGATGGACCAGTATTTAGTTCCTATTTCAAAGGGTACAGTTATGAACGGTGTGGAAATTCAGGCGAATCATTTAAACGCTTTGCTTGATGAAAGGACGTTTGTTGAGGTTTCTTCTTTGATAAATGTTTTGGCGGTTGCTTTGATTATAGGTGTTTTTGTTTTTTTAATACTTAATGTTAAAATTCCTTACGGAGTTATTTTTGGGGCTGTTTTTATTATTATATCAATTGCCGCATCTATGTATTTATATAAAATTGGTGTATACTGGCGTTGTTGGAATGCCGTTTTTTTTGTGTTTCTTATAACTTTGGTTAAAATAGTATATGGATATTTTCAAGAAAGAATTAACCAAATGAAAATTTTGGATATGTTCAGAAAATATATCGCTCCTCAGGTGGTTGATGAACTTGCTAAAAATAAAGATTTTCATATTGAACTTGGAGGAATTACAAAAGATGTCGCGGTATTGTTTATTGATATAAGAGGATTTTCTTCTATGTCTGAAATTATGCCTCCAGAAAAGGTAATTCAAGTGTTAAACAGATATTTTGATTTGGTTACAAACGCTATATTTAATAACGAAGGTATGCTTGATAAATTTATTGGCGATGCTGTAATGGCAGTGTATAATGCTCCTATTGATGTTGAGAATTATGAGAAAAAAGCTATTCAGACAGGACTTGATATAATTAAGGCGCTTGAAAAGCTTAATAAGGAACTTAAAGAGGAACTCGGGACAGAAATTGCCTGTGGAATAGGTATTCATTGCGGTAAGGCTGTTGTTGGAAATATTGGCTGTGCTTATAGAATGGATTATACTGTTATAGGCGATACTGTGAATGTGGCGGAACGTTTGGAAGGGATAGCTAAAGGCGGGGTTATTAACATTAGTCAGGAAATGTATGACAGAATAAAAGATGATTTTTCGGCAAAACCCAAGGGCGCTTGTATGCTTAAAGGAAAACGAAAAGAAGTTATGGTATATGAAATGGGGGCGGCTCCGTATGAATCAGAAAATGGCTGATAAAGTTTTAGAAATTGGGATTCAGCTTTCAGCGGAACGAGATTATGGTACATTGCTTACTAAAATAGTTGACTGCGCTATGGAGATAACAAATTGTGATGGAGGGACTCTTTATATGTATAATGATGGAGTTCTTCGCTTTTGTGTTACTAAAAATAAAACTCTTAATATTGAACAGGGGCTTAAAGATGATGAGTTTTATCCTGCTGTCTTGATGAAAGATGAGAATATTTGCGCCTATTCGGCTATTCATAAAAAAATGCTTAATATAAAAGACGCTTATGAGAGTGATGAGTTTGATTTTAGCGGTCCAAGAAATTATGATAAACTGACAAAATATAGAACTAAATCTATACTTGTAGTGCCTTTGATTAATAATGAGGACAGAATTATTGGAGTAATACAGCTTATTAATGCTTTTGATAAAAATGGAGAGATTATTCCGTTTTCAAAGGAATTTGAGATGATTATAGCGTCTTTAGCTTCTCAAATGGCTATAGCTCTTTCAAATATGAAATATGTTCAGGAAATGGAAGACCTTATGATTTCTATTACACAGTCTTTTACTGACGCTATTGATAAAAGAAACCCTTATAACTATTATCATTCGAGAAATG
>CAOJPS010000187.1 GCA_948441255.1 uncultured Eubacteriaceae bacterium
TTAATCTTGTTACCTCAATATCAAGATTCATTTTTTCCTCTATTTTAGGATTGCCCATTAATACACCATAAAACATTGAATATTAGCCGATTATGTAATTGCTTAAATATAAAAAAGTTATTAAAAGTTATAAAAAACAAATAATATATAAAAAAATTCCTTTATACAGATAATAGTATAAAAGAATTTTTATTTACATAAATTTATGTTATTCTTTAAGATTTAGTTATAGTTTACTTAAAAGAGATTATTTTGTATACAGTTAATAAAATATAGGCAATCAGGGCAACAGCATTTACTTTTTAGCCCCCAAAAGGATATTTAGCAACATATTAGGATTGAGATCAGCTTTAAACATAATTTTTTTCTTACTTAAACGACCACCTTTTGCCTGATTAACCTATAATAATGCAGTCTTTCGAAGAACATTCAAATTTAGAGGTGAGTTATCTTTTTTTGCTCTTGAACTGTCTTCGCCAAAAATAACGTCTAAGCACCAATGAAGTTGATTTTCAATTGACCAATGTTTTCTGACTGCATATATAAATTCATTTAAATCAGTCAATGAAGTTATAAAGTATCTATTATATTCATACTTTTCTTCTTTTTCATATACAGTTGATTTTACTACTCCTATACCTTTAAGATTTGTCCATTCGTTTTTCTGTGAAAGCCATAAAATATCTGTAAGCAACTGATATTCCTTATTTTCAACTCTTCCATGATCTATATCTTTTGTCGTATGTTTTGGTAATTCCTGCGAAAAATCTTTGAAATATAAGGATACATCTTCCAACAGCGTTAACTGATTACCTTTTAAACCAATAACATAATCTGCTTTTTCTTTACTTATTTTCTTTACTATCGTTTTTTGACAACTCATTGCATCTGCTGTTACAATGGCATTTTCTACATCAATTAAATCCAATAATTCAGGTACCGCTGTTATTTAATTTGTTTTTTCTTCAACTGTTATTCATGTAATGTAATTTGATTTTCGGCAACAAAAGCAGTTACTATATGATATGCCATACATACTCACTATATTATATAGAGGTTAAAGAATAGTGTAGTGAGTGCCATACCAATAAAAAGTTTTATTATTGGAGTGATTTATATGTTAAATATAATTAGCAGTAAAAGCACAAAGACGGAAATTATGGTCTTTTTAAGAAATACCTTCAAATAAGCAACTAAATTAGATTGTACCCTTGCAAAGATTATTAGATATGCAAACTAATGCAAACTAAAAAATCAAAAAGAACCCTAAATCTGTTACTGTTATTATTCCTTTAACTCTGTTTGTCCCGAATCAAGTAGATATTTGTTTATGAAATTTTTATCTATTTTGTCCTGGTTTTTCTTTACCCATACATCATTTGCGATAATGCTTATAAGATATTTCCAATATGTATCATTGGATTTTACAGCATCGTATATATCATTCAAATCCGATTCAGAGCAATACTTTCTTACAAAGAAATAATATTTGTTCCAGAATTCTTCGTCCATTTCTCCGAAACAAACAAGAATTCTATATATATGGCATATAATTTTTTTTAATGACTCCTTGATTGTTGGATGGCAGTTGTTATACGCCTCCAGCAAAGGCAGAGATTTTAGATATATATGATTAAATTTATCATCAAGATACTGTTCACAATTTTTTATGTACCAAGTTATATAATTATAATAATCATAATTTATATTATGATAATTATCATAAGTATTATCTAATTTTTTAAACAAATCAAGCAGATTTTCACTTGAACTTGATTCAGTAAGCTTTTTAAGAAACCTAATGAGAGGTAAGTCGTTATTTCCTATTGTAAAAAGAAGGTATCCTGATTCTGATAAATAATACAGGCACTTTTCTAAACCAAGTTTCATAGTCGCAATTTTTACATTATCAGACATATTTTCAATCAACCAATCGGCATAATATTTAGGCGTAAGCCACTCAACAGTATCATCCTCAACAAGTGAGATGTTACTGTTGTTACAATAGTTGTCAAGAAATTTGTATACCATAATAACTTTATTAGTCTTAGCTTTAAAGATATCAGTTATGTTGGCATGTTTTTCATTATTCAGGTTCCAAGGCGTAAAATTTGTAATAAATTTTTTTTCTTTTTCAAGATGATAATATTTGTTTGCATTCTCTTTATAATCATTGATATTTTCCGTATTTTCTTCCCACAGCAGTGAATTTTTGAATATATATTTACTACAGCGCTGTTTAAGCATAAACGCAAATGCTTCATCTTTTTCGCTCTGTTCCGAATTTTCGCCCAACTCAGGTATCACAAGATACTTATTTGTACGATAATCGTTTATAGCCTTGAAACATTGTGTAACTGAGTAGTCATCTTCACTAAATATTTTAAGCAAGTGACAAAGTAGAGTTTTTAGCGAATCTAAACCAAATTTGAATTTTCCATCTTTGAATTCAATTTCATCTTTTTCCTTCAAAAATATTTTTTTATAGTTTTCATCTTCCCACATTATATAAAGCCATAACCTAATTTCCTCGGCTGGTGATATATATGGTTTATTTATTGCTCCCTCCGCAAGCTTGTCCATTGTCTCTGCAAGCTTGTCCATTGTTTCCTCTGCAAGCTTGAGTACATCAGCACTGATGCGGTTGTCGATATTGTCAATAGTCCACTTTCTGTCATAAATATCACCTGATTTTTCGAAATACGACATCTTTATGCAGAATTGGAGAAATTTCACTTCAGTTTCTTCATTTTTGCACTGATTAAGCCAATTATTGTCAAGCTTAATGCAATATCTATCCTTAAGAGCTTTGTTCTCTTTATTTTCACTAACGAGATGCAAAATATGGTTGTACAGTCTCGCCTTATATTCTTCGTATTTTTCAAGAGCCAGTCCTTCGTTCATTTCCATAAAAAGCTGTTCGGCGTCTTGCTGTTTACCAAGATTTATAAGCTCGAACTCCATTCCGTCAAGAATATAATCGGGGTCTATATTTTCTGATTTTTCGCTATCAATATCGTTGCATTCATTCTTTCCTGATTTTTCGCTATCAATATCGCCACATTCATTCTTTCCTGATTTTTCGCTATCAATATCACTGCATTCATTCTCCAGCCTATCAAGTAACTTGTACATAGAATAACTTGTTTGGTCATCAATAAGCCATTTTAGCGTTTCAAGAGGGCAGCTACTTTCATCAAGTATTTTTTTGATAATCTTATTTGCGCCTGTGCGTCCCTCGAATGAAAATTTTCTTATGAGGTCAATGGGTACTTTTTTTATATCATGGTATCGTCTCCAATGATGCAGCAACAGAACTATTGATGTAGTTATTCTCTGCTGACCATCATAAATACTGAAAGTTCCGCTTTCGTCCTGATGTCCCATAATGCAGCTAAGATTCATTTTTACTTTGAACGGCTTCTCGTTTGATTCATATATTTTTACTACTTCGTCTATTATTTCTTTTATTTTTTTCAAAATGCCATTTTTCTGATTATTCCATAGAATATTTACCAATTCTTTAGCCGCATCTTTGGATTCCTTTGTTCTTCCATCAGACATTTTAAGCTCATTCCAGTTGCTACCTTCTGCTTTTTTCAAATATGGTTCTATTTTTTCATATAAAAAATTATTATAAGTATTTGTATTTTTAACAAAATTATTATCTTTATTATAATCCTTCTCGAAATAAGCTTTCATCTTATTAATGGAATAGCCAGCTTTTTTCGCAATTTTCTTAATATGTTCACAGCTTTCTTCTTCTATATACTTTTTTTTAATTTTAATATTGTTTTTATCCGCATTTAACCCGCTTTTCGGAATATTAAATATGCACAAATCATTATTTTCGAAGTTTTCAGTATGATTATTCTTATACTTCTTTATAATGTCCTCAATTATATTTTTGCGTATCTCTGTAAGATAATTTCCACAATAGTCTTTAAGGTTTCCCATTACATAATCCCTCTGAATAAGCGGAATAGTTATTTTATTTACCTGTTCAAGAATATCACGCAGTGTCTGATTTTTATTGCTGCTGATTTTATTGCTGATGTTTTTTCCCTCATTAATAATTTCAATAAATTCATTGAAACGTTCCTCAAAATAGTTATTTAATTTTTCAAAGTTCTCATCAATACTATAATTCTTATCTTTTATTTCATCTATATAATTTTCCCTATTTGCATTGTTACCTGTGGTACTTTGGTTTATCAACATAGCTTCCATAAACTGATTAGAAACATAGAAATCATTCTCTTTTTTAAGCTTATCATGTGAAGCTTTTGTGAGATTAAACTTAATGACATCATGAACATTATCAAATTCATTGTCATTAAAGAGCTTGAAAAATGTCGTGTCCTTTTTTTTTGCACATAGAAGATTATATGAGCTGTAAGCCGTATAGTTTGGATGTCTATGTCCTTTGTCATCCTCAACAAAAAGTTCCTCAAGCAAATTTTTCATAATTTCTTCCATACAAATAAGCCGATCCATTTCTTTATCTAGTCTGGATTTTTCTTTATCCTCATGATACTTCGCTTTCACGCATATTTTTCCATCATTGTAGTAATAGTCCTCAAATAGTATCTCAAGACGATTTTGGCTGAGATGCTTATAATTCTGCTTTATAAGACTATACATCTCGTTCTCAAGATTGACAATGTCAAACTCTCTCAGTTCAAAAATATATTTCTCAAGCTTTCCCCAATGCTTTAAAATCTCTTTTGTCGTCATCTTTTCTTCTTTCATAGAATCAAGCAGAACAAACGATTTTATGTAGTCTGCGGCACAAAAGGGAGTCTTATTAAAATTTATATTGAGAAACTCGGCAATAGGCTCTGTTTCTGTCTCACGTTTAAGGAACATGATACTACCCATCATATGTTTGTACAGTTCGTCCCACTCAGAACTTACTTTACTCAACTCCTTTTCCATTGCTTCAGAGTTTTTTTTCATTCTTTCTACATCAACAGAGTTAGGGTCATCGCTGGCGTTGTAAATAAAATTAAAACGTGGGCAGTTTCTGTTTCCATTAAAGCCCTCATCGCGCTCAAATTGAAGCTTGAACCAATTTTCATCATTTGCCTTGCCAATAATTTTAATTATTAGTGAAAGCGTAATAAGCCTTTGCTGACCATCAAGTATCTGAATGCCAAATTCATTGGTATAGAACGTTATCATACCAAGATTAAACTTTTCTTTATTTTTATATGAAGCAATTATGTCGTTTGCCAATTTTTGAGCACTGGGCTTATCATCTGCATATGTAC
>CAOJPS010000188.1 GCA_948441255.1 uncultured Eubacteriaceae bacterium
GTAAGAGCAGTAGGAGAGGCTTTTAATAAGGCTGTTGACTGGGATGGAAAAACGGCGAGTGTTTATTTGGGAACTCGACCGACAAATTCATCTCGTCCTACAGTGTTACTTGAGGATTTGGATTATTTTACTAAATCAGCTGAAATTAGTGAACTTTTTGATACAAGAAAGGATAACTTGGGATATGTCCACGCAAGTGGTTATATGTTACATGGAAGTGGTGGAGAAATAGAATATCTATTAAATGGTAAATATAATAGATTTTCTGGAACTGTTGGGGTACCATATAATAGAAGAGATAGTGATAGAGAAACAGGCATAAAAATTTATGGAGATGGAAAGCTTTTATATTCTTCATCACTTATGTGTGGAGGTATTAAACCAGAAAACTTCGATATTAATGTTTCAGGAGTTTTAAATTTAAAAATTGAAGTTTTAAGAGATGAGATACAGACTGGTTGTTACTATACTACGGTTTGTATTTATGATGCTGGATTTTATGCATAGACCTTACTTTCTTAAAATTTAAAAGGAGGAATTCGCAATGATTAAAAAAGTAATGACATTTATGTTATCAATTTGCATAACTTTAGGTTTAATAAATATTGCTTCTGCGTCAGAGCCTATGATTATTAAATTGGAGAGTAAAACTATCAAAGAGGGTGAACAGTTTAATGTTAATATATCAATTACAAACAATCCGGGAATAGCGGGATTTACATTAAAAATCGGTTTTGACAAAAACCTTATAACTCCTGTTTCATTTAAAAATAACAGTAATTTTACAGCACTTACAACTATTGATTCAAGTGATGTTGATTTAACCTCAATAGATACAATAAATGTAACTTACGATTCTCTTGATAATATATCGGACAACGGTATAATTGGAACTATTACATTTACCGCTAAGAAAAATATAGGCGCTGATACTATAAATATAGATTGGATAACAGACCAAAATTCTTCTGTTTATAATAAAGATTTAGAGGATATTTTTTTTAAAGCTGAAGGTGCTGTTTTAACTGTTGAGAAAGAAAATATAGGAGCGTCGGATATTTATGGAGATTCAGATAATGATGGTCATTTAACAGCAAACGACGCTTCTCTTATTCTTAAAAAAGTTCTCGACGGAAGTAAGACTATGCCTATTGAAAAAGCGACAAAGGAATATATGAAATATATAGATGTTGATGGAAATCGTATTTTAACGGCTCGTGACGCGGCGTTGGTGCTTCAAAAAGCTTTGGACTCAAATTTTAAATTTCCTATAGAATAATGAACTTGTAATTCTTGTTTTTTGAAACAATAACTATATTCATATATAACGAGAAAAGGAGGAGTTTTATGATTAGGTTAAGGGAAATTATAGCCACTTTTATAGTATTTACGATGATAATCTCAAATGTTGGTTTAAGTTTTGCTGAAGAAATTCAATCAAATAATGGACTTTTGGTTTCAGATGATGAAACAATTTCGGATAGCGCTATTAAGCCTGCGGAAAATATCAATACTGATGATGAAATATCGGAACATGAGTTAGTAAATTCCGATAATATTGATAATACCAGTAATGCTGAATCTTTAGTTGAAAGTTGGTTTTCTGAGAAAAAAGATATTAATTCGAAAGACAACGAAGATAATAATGAACAAGATGAATTTTTACCAATAGAGAATGATTATTATGCTGAACGTGTTTTCTTAGGAAATAATGCTTATTATGTAAAGGATAATAAAATTATAAAAGTATGCTCCGATTCAGAAACTGTAGTTTTTACATCAGACAATATTTTACGATTATTCAAAGTATATGGTTGTTTATTTGCTGAAATAAGAGGTAATGATGGAAATGTAAAAAGTATTCTAATAGATGAAATTCCTGCCGATTATATGGAAGATAGTATAACCTTGGCAAGCAATAGTAATGAAACTATTATATATAATTTTTTAAAAAACGAACTTCGTCTTAATACGGCAGCTGCGTGTGGGGTATTAGCAAATATAGAAAAGGAAAGTACTTTCAGAAATGATTTGATGGAACATGGTTATACTTGGGAGGGTGGTGCCGGTTATGGAATTTGTCAGTGGACAAACTATCCAAGAACAAGTCCTACAGGGAGAAGAACTAATCTTGTTAATTGGTGTACATCAAATGGATATAATTATAAAAGTTTAGATGGTCAGCTAAATTATTTAAAGCACGAATTAGAAACAAGTTATAAGTCAAAAGTATATAATGTTTTATTATCTGTTTCAAATGACGCAGGAGGAGCATATGATGCAGGATATATATGGTGCTATAACTTTGAAAGACCTCAGGGATATAATACTGGTGTATCAGAATATAGAGGAAATATTGCTAAAAACAATTACTGGTCGAAATATAAAAACGATCCTCCAAGTTCAGATAATATAGAATGGAATATAGACGAAAGTTATACAAATACAGAAACAGGCTTTCACACATCAGGTTGGGTAATAGCAGGTTCTAATATAAACAGACTTACATACTCAATAAATGGCAGTGATGAAAAAACATATACAAATTGGATTTCAAGACCTGATGTTAATAATGCTTATCCTTCTTATCCTCAAATTCCTTGTGGCTTTAAAATTGATATTGATTGGAGTAATTTTAAAAATGGTAAAAATACTGTTGTACTTAAAGCATACAGTAATAATGGCAACAGTAAAGTAATAAGTGATGTTTACTTTAATTATGTGGATGCTCCGTCCGGATATAGTATAGATAGCAATAAATCAACAACATACGTGTATAATGATGATAAGAATAATGCTGTTACTATATCATACACAGTAAACAATAATGTTTATTGCAGAGCAAAACTTATTGTTGAAAAAAATGGCTCAATATATGGTTCGGCAGATATGGGAACAAATAAGAGTATAACAATTGCTTTTTCTGATACAGGTACATACTATATTTATTTAGAAGTTTCTAATGAGGCGGGAAAAATTAAAGGTACAAACAGTAGTGGAGCAACAGTAGTAAATGTTATCGAAGAAGTAAAATATACGTTACGTTATGATGCAAATGGCGGCAGCGGCGCTCCGGCAAGCGAAACAAAGGTTCATAATGAAACTTTGCAATTAAGCGACAGCATTCCTTCAAGAAGTGGATATGTTTTTAATGGCTGGACAAAAACACCAAGTGCGTCAAAGGCAGATTACTGGCCAGGAAATTCTGTAACTGAAAACTCAAATATGACATTATATGCAATTTGGGTAAAAAAGCCTTCATCTAATTATTATGTCAAAGGAGATGTAAATGGCGATGGAATTATAAATCAGATGGATCTTACTATGATACAAAAACATATTATTGGAAAGATTGAATTAAACGCCAAACAGTTTGAAGCGGCGGATTTAAATGATGACGGTAAAATTAGTCTTTTAGATTTAAGTATACTGCGAAAATATTTGGATGGGGATATTGCTGAATTATCTTATACTATACATTATAATGCTAACGGTGGAATCAATGCTCCCGATGAACAGGTAAAAGTAAATGGCGCAGACATAACTTTAAGTGCTAAAATGCCGACAAGAACAGGTTATAGTTTTCAGGGCTGGGCAGCATCTTCCACTGCCACAATTGCCCAATATCAACCTGGCAGCATTTATAACACAAACGCCAATATAACATTATATGCTGTCTGGAAAGCAAACAGATATACAATAAGCTATAATGCAAATGGGGGTAGTGGTGCTCCAAGCAGCCAGACCGCTGATTATGGTACAAGTATCAATTTAAGCATGGTTATTCCAACAAGGGTAGGACATAAATTTATGGGATGGGCAATATCTTCAGTTGCGACAACGGCACAATACCAATCCAATAAACCGTTTACAGTAACAAAAAATATTACATTGTATGCTGTTTGGGAAAAGATAGAAACGGTAAACACTGATAATATTATACTTCGAACAAAAAACGGAAGTGCATCAAAGGGAGGATATGTTGATATACCTGTTGAGTTAGCGGGTAAAAGTCAAAATATATCGTGTTTTAATGTTATATTGAAATACGACAACAATGTTATGTATCCTGTTTCATATACAAAAGGAAGTTCATTTTCGGATATGATTTCAACTTTGGATTCGGGGGCGGATATGTCAAATTATAATGAAGTAAAATTCGTTTGGGACAGCATAAATGAAAAAGACGGCGCAGGTTCTTTATTTACAGTAAGATTTAAAATAAAAGAAAATGTTGCTGATGGTAAGTATTCTATAAATATAAACAATGATAGTACTATGTTTACAAACAACAAGCTGGAAGATATTAAATATAGCTATGAAGCTGGAAGTATTAATATTTCAGATATGAAAATGGGCGACGTCAATAAAGATGGGGTTATTAATGGTAAAGATGTTGTATTATTAAGGCAATACGTAGCAGGCTGGCCTACAGCTATACTTGACAGTTCTCAGATGGCGGCGGCAGATGTTACTGGCGATGGAGTGGTTAATGGTAAGGATATTGTTAAAATCAGACAATTTATCGCAGGTTGGCCAGGGGTAATACTTTAATTAAAAAATTGTATTTTAAATTTTGTATATTAATTTTTTCTTTTTTTGATATTTCTTAAAAGATTTATCATGGGATTGAAATTATTAATATACAATTTTTTTGCAATAATTTACAATATAGTCTTTACAAACAGCGAATATTTAGAATATTTATTTTATAGTAATTAAGCAATTAAATTATTTTACAACTTTTAAAAAAGATAATTTAAGGATTTAAAAATTATAATTTTATATATTTTTCTGTATAAATATTGTTAAAGAAATATACAATATTTAATTTCTAAAAAATTGTAAATGGTGTAAGCAATCCATAATCGGCTAAAATTCAATGTTTTATAGTGTATCAATGGGCAATGCGAAATTTAGCGCCCTCCAAAGGCTTTTTAGTTTCCTCGTCAATTTTCAAAATTTCAAGACTTGGCTTTGCTTTGTTCGTAAAAACAAGCTGTTTGCATTTGCCCCATTCAAGCTGTATATCCTTGTGCTGATTTTCAAGAAGATAACCGGTCGGAGCGACAATTTCCTCAACAGTGTAAATCTTATCTTCCAAATCGGTAATAAGAATACGCCCGTCTTTGTCTGTCACATACTCACTTGTTGTTTTATTTTCAGTTTGAGTGACACGGAATTTAGCGCCCTCCAAAGGCTTTTTAGTTTCCTCGTCAATTTTCAAAATTTCAA
>CAOJPS010000189.1 GCA_948441255.1 uncultured Eubacteriaceae bacterium
AAAAATTTTTTTCACCTCCCTCTTTGCAGAAAGCAATTCTGCTTCTGAATCATTTTTTAGCAATCACTATTTTTTAAGAAAATCCCTTACAAAATTTTTGATTTCGTCTTTTTTAAGAACAGTTTTGTGAATAACCTCTCTTTTGTCAATATCCTTAATAGGAGCTGGAATTTTTTCTTTCCATATATCTGAAAGTATTTTAATAGCGTTAAATGGGTCTTCTTGTTTATATTTTAAATCAATAGCTACGCAAACATCTTTAGCGAATTTATATGGACTTGCAGTCGAGATAATAACATTTTTAGTATTATCATTTGACTTTTGCTTATATTTTTTATATGAGGCATAAGCGACCGCTGTATGTGTATCCATAACATATCCAGATTTCTCATATACCTCTTTTATAACATCAAATGTTTCGGATTGGGAAGCATACTCTCCAACTACATAATCAGAACTTACTTTAAAGTCATATTTTTTACTTTTGTTCAAGCTTTCCATAAGAGAATTTGTTATTTTACTACTTTTTGATATGTGATATAAAAGTCTTTCAAGATTACTTGAAATTAATATATCCATAGACGGCGAAATGGTAACTAAAAATTCTCTGTCTATATTATATGTTCCTGTTTTAAAGAAATCATAAAGAACTTTATTATCATTTGACGCACATATAAGTTTATCAATAGGCAATCCCATTTCTTTTGCATAATATCCTGCAAGAATATCTCCGAAATTTCCTGTAGGAACTGTAAAATTCAGTTTATCACCAAATTTTATAGAATAATTTTTAACCATTTGAGCGTAAGCGTAAAAATAATACACAATTTGAGGAGCAAGGCGACCAATATTTATGGAGTTAGCGGAAGAAAAAATATAACCGTTTGCTTTCAATTCAGCCGCAAGTTCTTTATCGGTAAAAATCTGTTTAACAGCTGTTTGAGCATCGTCAAAATTACCTTTAATACCTACAACACAAGTATTTTTTCCGGTCTGTGTAACCATCTGTTTTTTTTGAACAGGAGATACGCCTTCATCTGGAAAAAATACAATTATTTTTGTTCCGTCAACATTGGCGAATCCTTCAAGAGCCGCCTTACCTGTATCACCGCTTGTAGCGGTTAAAATAACAATTTCCTCGTTTACTCCATTTTTCTTTGCGGATGTTTTTAAGAGATAAGGAAGAATAGAAAGAGCGATATCTTTAAAAGCAAGTGTTTTACCGTGAAAAAGTTCAAGAAAATATTCTCCAGAAGCGGATTTTAATGGAGCGATAAGTTCTGTATCAAATTTTTCATCATAAGCATTATTAATGCAATATTTAAGTTCTTCCTCTGTAAAATCAGGAATAATAAGTTTTAAAACTTCATATGCGAGTTCTTTATAATCCATTTCAAGAATTTTTTTTAGTTCAAAATCTATCTTTGGAATCTCACAAGGAACATATAAACCACCATCTTCGGAAATTCCCTTAACTATTGCTTGACTAGCTGTTATTAAATTCTTATTTCCTCTTGTGCTTTTAAACTTAAGTGTCATAATATAATCATTCCTTTATAATTTTATTTTTTTTGAAATCAAAGAAAACAATCAACGGTAATGTTTTTATTTTTCCGACGGTTATTTTCCACTATACTATTAATAATTACAGTTTTGTTGTTTTTTGTCAAGGTAAAATTAATATATTTTTTAATATTTTACGTGAGTTCGATGAAATTTTATATTATTGGAACCTTTTTCTTTCGCAAAAAGGTTCCAAACCTCCAAAAATGCTCTTGAAACATTAAAAACCTTGAGGTTTCACCTCAAACTCCACAAACTTTTTGAAAAAAGTTTGACAAAAACTTTTGTGCGAAACTACGTTTCGCTGAGTTTTACTGAAATTTTTTGTCGAACTCACGTTATTTTGATGTGAGTTTAATAAAAATATTAGCAAAATGTAGTTTTGTACAAAAGTGCGGATAGCGTAAGCTGAATTTTGACTTTGCCAAAAGCACTGATTGGGCGAGTGGGTTTGGGCAAAGATCAAAGTTTTTAATGTTCAAAGAAAATAAAAAAATCATAGTAATCTATGGTATAATGTTATAAAAATATAACCAAGGGAGATTACTATGATTTAGAATAATATCAGAATTTATTATTTTTACCTTATATCGCTTTCGCTATAATAACCGCTGTCAATAAGAATTTCTTTATAATTATTTTTGTCAGCGTAAGTTGGTTCACAAAGATATGACGGAATAATTTTTTTACCATTGTCATAAGAAGTTGTATCATTTATTTCGACATCTTCCCCTTTTAATATGGATTCTGTCATTTCAACAACTTTGGAAGCCAAAACTCTTGTATCTTTAAATACAGACATACTCTGTTGTCCTTTTAATATTGCTGGAACATTGAGTTTATCACAATCTTGACCAGTTAAAATTGGAAATGGTTTTTCGGACGAACCATATCCCGCTTTAGTAAGAGAATTCATAACACCCATAGCACAACTATCGTTTGATGATAATACAGCGTCTATTTTTTCATTTGCCCCATATATTTCAAGTATTTTATCCATTCTTGCTGCCGCTATATCTGTATCCCAGCTTTGAGTTGCGACATCATTAAATTCTGTTTGTCCAGATTTAACTGTTAAAACTCCGCTGTCAATATAAGGTTTTAATTTTTCCATAGCGCCATTGTAGAAAAATGTGGCGTTATTATCGTCAGGAGAACCTGCGAATATCTCAAAATTAAAAGGGCCTTTATTGGAAGTTAGATTAAGGGAATCTATTATATATTGACCTTGTATACTTCCAACCATATAGTTATCAAATGTAGCGTAATAATCAATATCTTCGCTATTTCTTATAAGACGGTCATAGGAAATTATTGTTATACCAGCGTCAGATGCTTCTTTAATAATATCTGTAATTTTTGTACCATCAATTGAACCTATTATTATAACTTTACAACCACGGATTATCATATTTTGTATTTGCTGAATTTGTGTGTTAGTGTCATCATTAGCATATTCCAAATCTACATTGTACCCTTTTTGTTCAAATTGCTCTTTCATATTTGAGCCGTCTTGACTCCATCTTTGAAGCGAATGAGTTGGCAATGCTATGCCTACAATATTTTTTGAGCTATCCGAATAATTTTCGCCAGAGCAAGCCGACAGACTAAACAAAATGAAAATTAAAGTTATAAAACAAACTATTTTTTTCATCTGCAAAACCTCCCTTATTTATATTTGTTTAAACTTAAAGTTGCTAATCATTTCTCTGAATACTTCAGATTGACTTGCAAGTTCCTGCGCTGCAGCCGCACTTTCCTCTGAAACAGATGAGTTGTCTTTTACAACATCAGAGATTTGAGAAACATCATTTACTATAATATCTATAGAATTATTTTGATTTTCGGAGGCTTCTGATACTTTTGAGATAATGTCTGAAATTCCTTTGATTTTTAATGACATTTTTTTCAGGACTTCAGCTGTTTCGTGTGCTGTTTTCATACCTTTCTGTACTTTTTCGTTTGAAGTATTTATAAGATTTTCAGTTTCTTGAGCGGATTCCTGGCTTCTTCCAGCAAGACTTCTTACTTCGCTCGCTACAACAGCGAACCCTTTTCCGTGTTCGCCTGCTCTCGCTGCTTCAACAGCGGCGTTTAGCGCAAGTATATTTGTTTGGAATGCTATATCATCAATAACTTTAATAATCTGAGAAATATTTTCGGAGGCTTCATACATTTCTTCCATAGCTTTAAGCATAATATTGATTTCATCATTGCTTTCCTCAACGCTTTTTCTTGCTTCAGCAGCAAATGAATTAGCATTGGCAGCGTTTTTACTATTTTCTTTAACTTGCTCCGCGATAGAATTTACAGAAGTAATAAGTCTTTGTACAGCATCGGATTGTTTTCCGGAACCATTTGCCAAATTTACGCTTGTTTCGGCAATTTGTTTCGCTCCTATGCTTACTTGTTGTGATGACGCATAAATATCCCCTATAAGTTCATTGAAATTCATAATAATTAAATTTAAAGCGTCCTTAATTCTTGAAAAATCTCCCATATATTCATTTTCTATTGATATATCAAAATCTCTGTCAGCCATTTTTCCAAGAACAATTGATATTTCATCAATATAAGAATATAAAGTTTTTGCGGTATAATTTATATTTTCGGTCATTTTAGCGAATTTGCCTTCGTATGTATTATTTACAGAGATATTTAAATTGCCGTTAGCAAGTTTTTGAAGCGCTGATGATACATCATCAATTGGCAGAGAAACTTTTTCGACAAGAATGTTAATATTTTCAGCAAGTTTTTTCCAACCTCCATCAAATAAGGATACGTTTGCTTTTTTATCAAAGTTACCAACAGCTACGGCTTCTGAAATATTATTGATTTCGTTATTTACGTTTAAAATATTATCTCTTAATATATCAAGAGATTTTTTATATTCGGCTCTTTCACCTGGCATATCAGGACATATTGTATCAAATTTGCCGCTGCTATAATTTTTAATGCAATCAGAAACAACAATAAAATCGTGATTTATTGTTGTTACTATATTATTTATACCTTCAGCTGTTTTTTTATAAGCGCCTTCATAGTCCTTTATAGGTATTTCAGTTTTTTCACCTTTAGAAAAATCTTCTGAGATTATAGCGATATTTTTAATAAGACTATTTACTGTGTCTTTAATAAGAACGATACTTTTTGAAACAAGACCGATTTCATCATGCCTTTGAGTGTCAATTTTTACACTGAAGTCACCCTTTGCTATTCGCTCAATGTCAGCGGCAAGATTTTTTAGTGGTTTAGCTATTGATTTTGCTGTTATAAGAGCAAAAAGAATTGATAAAATTAATACTATAAGAGTGCATATACTTGTTATCACTATAGTTACATTTATGCTTGTTGAATTTGCGTTTGAAATAGTTTCAGCTGTTTTTTCGTCAAGTATGTGAAGGTAATCAAACTGAGCTGCAATAAGACCTGCACTGACTGTTAAATTATTTGTTTTTTCAGGAATGGCTTCGATATTGTTGTTTAAAACCGCTTCATTGAGTTCTGCTGTATATGAACTAAAGTTTTTTAACTCATCATTTATTTTATCAAGCATTAAAAGCTGATTTTCTTTAGTGGACTATAGTCAATAAAGTAGACAGAAAAA
>CAOJPS010000190.1 GCA_948441255.1 uncultured Eubacteriaceae bacterium
TTGTGGAGTTTGAGGTGAAACCTCAAGGTTTTTAATGCGTGGGGAGCATTTTTGGGGGTTTGGACCCTTTTTGCGATAAAAAAAGGGTCCATTAATTATAAAATTTCATCGAACTCACGTTAACAAAATAAACTCAAAACCTTAGCGGCTTCACTTATAAGCTTTTCATCTTCCTGCCCCTCAATAATAAAATACCCTCTTCCCATTATAGAATGCCCGTTTGTGACTTTATTCATATAACTATTTTCATTAATACAGCAGTTCCAGTCAACCAACCTATATTTAATGTTACTTTGAACTTCTTCTTTATTTGGAATATAAAATATTTTTTTATTTTCAAAATCAAAGTACTTAATAATTGCTTTTTTAGTATAAGCTGGAGCAAAAGAACAATGTTCTTTGCCAAAAACCATATAATTAATATATTCCTTTGTCATATCAACGCCTGTCACAAAAGGAACAAACTTATCATATATATAATGTCCCGAAGGCCTTGGGCTGATTTCTATAATAAATACATCGTCATCATTAACTATTATGTCGCTCTGTATTAAACAATCATCATAACCCATAGCGTCACACACTCTTACAATTTTGTCCGTTATTCTGTTTTTTATAATTTTCTCTTTTTCAGTTTCACCCAATGAGATATTAGCGACAGCTTGTCTTTGCGGCAAATCGGTAAGCATTCTTTTTCTTATAAGTATTATTTGCGTTTTTCCGCAAATCTTTGCGGCGTCAACACAATACTCATCGCCCTTCACAAATTCCTCAAATATAAAATCCTCCTCAAAGTTTTTCAATTTCTCAAACACACTATAAAATTCTTTATGTGTTTCGATATAAAATATATCTCTGCTTCCTGAACCATAACGGGGTTTTATTATAGCAGGAAAATCTATATCATAAAATTTTTTCATACTTTCATCATAAGGTTTCAATAAATATGATTTAATATTTCTCAATCCATTTTTATTCAAAAACTTATGAAACTCAAATTTATCAATACTTAATTCGGTAAAATCTTTTTTGATTCCCTTCAAACCAAATTTTTGATTAATATAAGCTGTTGTGTAAAGATATTTTCCAACTGGCACAACCAAAATAAAATCCGGATTTATTTTTTTCATAAGTTTTTCTATGCCAACAATATCAGAAATATCATAAACAATACCCTCATCAGCCTCTTTAAGTCCTTCAGCATCAGGCGCCCCATCAATAGCGTAAACAAAAACGCCCTCATCTCTAGCGGTTTTTATCGCATAAATTGAATCTGCCGAAGCACCAATAACAACAGCCTTCTTATTTATAAGACTATTAGCGTTCAAACTCACCCCTCCCAGAATATTTTTCCATTAGTTCCATTCTTTTGTTCATTCAAATTGTTTCCTCCTGCTTTCACCCAATTTCAATGAAGGATAAGCGTTCAAATCCCATCCATCAAAATTTTCAGCTATATACTCAAAATAAGCTGCCGAACCAATCATAGCGGCATTATCCGTACAAAAAACAGGACTTACCATATTAAGAGTAACTCCCTCTTTCTCACAAGCTTCTTTCATAAATTTTCTTAGACAGGAGTTTGCTGAAACACCGCCCGCCATAGCGACTTTATCAACTTTCATTTTTTTACAGGCGGCAATAGTTTTCATAACAAGCACATCAACAATTGACTGTTGAAAAGAAGCGGCAACATCAGCGTCAAAAATTTCATTTCCCATCATTTTCGCCTTATTCAAATAATTAAGAACAGCCGATTTAAGTCCGCTGAAACTAAAATCAAAACTGCCTTCCTCAAGCAACACTCTTGGAAAATCAATAGCATTCGGATTTCCCTCTTTAGCAAGCTTATCAATTTTAGGTCCCCCCGGATAAGGCAGATTTATAGCCCTAGCCACTTTATCAAGAGCTTCTCCAGCGGCATCATCTCTTGTCTTGCCCAAAATCTCATATTCATAATAATTCTTAACATATACCAAATGTGTATGTCCGCCTGAAACAACAAGACAAATAAATGGAGGCTCCCAATTTTTGTTTTCAATATAATTAGCGCAGATATGCCCTTCTATATGATGAACCCCTATTAACGGCTTTTCCGACGCAAAAGCAACAGCCTTAGCGTAAGACAAGCCCACAAGCAGCGCTCCCACAAGTCCAGGACCATAAGTAACAGCAACAGCGGAAATGTCATTCAGCGAAACCCCTGCCGATTCCAAAGCATCATAAACAACATAATCAATAGCCTCAATATGTTTTCTTGAGGCTATTTCCGGAACAACTCCGCCATATCTTTTATGTATGTCAATCTGAGATGAAATAATATTAGATAAAACATTTCTTCCATTTTTCACAACAGCAGCGGAAGTTTCATCACAGGAACTTTCAATAGCAAGTATAACAACATCTTCTTGTTTAAAATCAAGCATTTTTTTCACCTACGTTTAAATAATAAAAAACAATCTTTCCAACAACAAAAGAAACTATAACAAAAAAACTAAAAGGTTTAATCATAATAGAGAGTTTAGAAATAAATCTAAAAACAGACTTTATAATAAAATCAACTGAAAGTATAACATTGTCAATAAACCCCGTAGAATCTCTCATAATCTCTCTAATAATTTTCTCATCATTAAAAACATTAGCGTTAAACATTCCCGCAAACATAATAAGAGCAATAGAAATAGATATCAATCCTATAATAAGAATTAATATTTTTTCAGTCTTAAATTCAATACCAGAAATTTTTTTCATTATATCAGACTCAAATACATCAGAAAAAATATCATCTTCAAATTTAGGTATTTCCAAATTATCAATATCCTTATAAATTTGACAATAAGCGTCAAATTCTTCTTTACAATCCGCACATTTTTCAATATGTTCTCCAAGTTTAAGCATCTCAATTTCACTTAGATTTTCCTCAATATATTTTAACATATATTCTTTGCTTTTCTCACAATTCAAATACAACCCCCCTATAATGATGATATTCAGTCAGTATATTCTTTCAAAAAACTATTTTTAAGTATTTTTCTGCCTCTAAAAATTCTATTTTTAACTTTAGACAGCGATTGATTTGTAGTATCAGCAATTTCCTGATAAGTAAGCCCTTTCTGATGATATAAAACAATAGGGATTTTATATATTTCCGGCAGTTTTCCAACAAGTCTTTTTAAATTAATTTTTTCTTCTTTTCTAATATACTCAACTTCAGGAGAATTATTTGTAGCCGTTTCACACACAACATCGTCGATAAAAACCGTTTCACATTTTTTCTTTCTCCTATAATCTATTATATGATTTGTGGTTATCCTTGTAAGCCAAGTTGAAAATTTAAACTCACTAGAATATTTGTCAAGATTTCTATATACTTTAATAAAAACCTCCTGAGCAAGGTCATTAACTTCTTCCTTATCATTTACCATTTTCAAAACAATTGAATATACAAGATTTTTATATCTTGAAATCAGAACCTCAAAATACTCCTCCTCACCGTTTATACACTTTTTAATAACATCATAATCAGATAACTCATCAACATTAATTTTCTTTTTCATAATCATCACCGCCTAATTTTCAAATAAAATAGATTTATTCATACGGTCATAGCCAATCACCGTATTAGGAAAAATATTTTTCACAAAATCCAAAAAACTTTCAGGTTCCGTAAGAGCCGGGCTAAAATGAGTAAGCCATAATTCTCTAACATTTCCCAAAGCAGCCGCTTTTGCCGATTCCGAAAAAAGTATATGTTTATGTTCAATAGCTTTATCAATTTTTTCATCTTCGCCATACATACCCTCACAAACAAATAAATCAGCGTTTTCAATAAAAGGAACAAGATTATTAAATGGTCTTGAATCCGTACAATAACAAACCTTAATACCTTTTCTTTCTTCACCCAAAACCATTTCAGGCTTATATAGGTCATTTCCCAAAACAACATCATTTCCTTTTTGCAAAACAGACCAAAATTCTTTAGGGATATTCAGTTTTTTAGCTCTCTCCGCGTCAAACTTACCTTTGCGTCTAACATTCAAAGCATAAGCAAAACACGTAATCAAGTGGTCAGCTTTTACAGCACTTAATGACAGCCCATCAAATTCAAAAAAATCCTCAAAATCATTTTCAATTTCAACAAGTTTAACATCAAAAGGAAGTTCAGGCGCGATAATCATAAGACCATTAAAAACTTTTTTAAGTCCTTTCGGTCCCGCAATAACCAACTCTTCCGTTCTTCCGGAATTTCCAATAGTTAGCAGCATTCCTGGAAGACCAGAAATATGGTCAGCGTGAAAATGAGTAATACAAATAAGGGCAACATCTTTAAATCCCCAGCCAAGCATTTTCATTGTAACTTGTGTCCCCTCACCACAGTCTATAAGAATAAGCCGTCCTTTATACCTGCATAAAAGAGAAGTAAGAAATCTGTTTGGCAAAGGCATCATACCTCCTGTTCCAAGCAAAGCCACATCAAGCATAAAAACCAATCCTTTTAAAAAATCATAAATTTTTATCGAACTCACGTTACAGCAATTCTGGTATAGATAGAAAAAGAATATTTTATTTTATATTTTAGCGAAAGGTGTTTTGCTCTTTAAACACCGAAAGCGTTAAGAAATATTGAATAAAATGTTTTTTTCTATCCTCTGATTATTCTGGAATTGCTGTAATTAACAAAATTATCAGTATAAAACAATAAAATAATTACTTCTTTTATTGTTTTGCTTTAATTTATATAATATCACAAATCAATCAAAAAAAAAAGACAAAACAAAAAATGTTCACAAAATATACACATATTTTATAAATTAAAATAAGCGGGAAACCATTATTTTCAGATTCCCGCTTTCTTTATATATAAAAAAAATAAATGTTAAAGCACCGCTCTAACATTCAATAAGTGGATGGGGAAGGATTCGAACCTTCGAAAGCTGAGCTAACAGATTTACAGTCTGCCCCCTTTGGCCACTCGGGAACCCATCCTCAATATAATCTTCATCGAACACTCAAAACTAAATACCAAAGAACATTTTTCTCTTCCCATTCTTC
>CAOJPS010000191.1 GCA_948441255.1 uncultured Eubacteriaceae bacterium
TATTGTCGCTATTGTTGATACAAAATGTGACCCAGAAGAAATAGATTACGTAATTACAGGAAATGACGATGCTATCCGTGCCGTTAAACTTATTGCTGGAAAAGTTGCTGACGCTGTTATTGAGTCAAGACAGGGTGAAATGGAAGCAGTTGAAGAAGAAGTTTCTGCTGAATAATTATTTGGTACTATAAATTATAAAGGCTTCTTTCTTTTAATACTGTCTAAAAACAAAATATACATAAAAAATCAGCGAAAATAATATTATTTTCACTGATTTTTTGAATACTTTGTTTTTAAACAGGCTCTAAGGTTTGGAAGCCTTTTTACGATATTGATTTTAATTTTATTACGGAGGTATATAAAATGGCTGTTACTGCTGCTATGATTAAGGAACTTAGAGAAATGACTGGTGTTGGAATGAGCACTTGTAAAGAGGCTTTGGTTGAGGCTGACGGCAATATTGAGAAAGCTGTTGAGATTTTGAGAGAAAAAGGACTTGCCGCTGCCGCTAAAAAAGCTGGACGTATTGCCGCTGAAGGTTTGAGTTATGCCTATATTACAGATGATAATAAAGTTGGAGTTGTAGTTGAGGTTAACAGTGAAACGGACTTTGTGGCTAAAAACGCTGAGTTCCAAAAGTTTGTGGACGCTGTGGCTAGGCAAGTTGTTAAATCTGACGCTAAAAATGTGGATGAGTTATTTGAGGAAAGTTGGATTGAGGACGAAAGTGTTACAGTTAAAGAAGCTTTAAATCAAAAAATAGCTGTTATAGGAGAAAATCTTAATATCAGACGTTTTAAAAAGTTTGTTAATGATGATAATGGTTTTTTTGTTTCTTATTTACACGCGGGAGGAAAGGTTGCTGTTTTGCTTCAGTTCTCAACAGACGTTAAATCAGATGTTTTGACCGAGGCTGGTAAAAACATTGCTATGCAGATTGCGGCTATGAGTCCAGAGTTTGTTGATAAAGACGCTGTTCCTCAGGAATATATTCAGAAAGAAACAGAAATATTGACTCAGCAGGCTAAAAATGACCCCGCAAACGCTAAAAAGCCTGACAATGTAATTGAAAAAATGATTGCTGGCCGTCTTAACAAAGAGTTAAAAGAAAAATGCCTTGTTGAACAGGAATATGTTAAAGCCGAAAATAAAGAAACAGTTAAAGATTATGTTAATTCTGTTGCTAAAGAAATCGGCGGAAAAGTTTCTGTTAATGCTTTTGTTCGCTTTGAAACAGGCGAGGGTATAGAGAAAAAAGAAGAAAATTTTGCTGAAGAAGTTAATAAAGCTATGGGTGTATAATTTTATCTTAAAATATTAGTGGCATAGATTGGTGAATTTATGCCACTTTTTATTATAGACAAACCGTATAATTAAAAAATAATTTTAACAATAACGTCAAAGATAGTCAGCTTTTTCGCTTAAATGATACAAAAATTAAACTTTTTTGTAATCGGCTTCAAGTCTGAAAATAGGCATACCTTTGCTTGAAAATTTTTCTTCATATTCTGTCATAATATTTTCTTTAAAATCACTGTTATGTAAGTCGAGAGATATATTTTTCATTTTCCAGTCATTTTGTTCAGCAAATTCGTTTAAAGAAAACTCAAATAATATTCTGTTATCAGTTTTAAAGTGTATTTCTCCTTTTTCACCGAAAATTTCTCCATATATTTTAAGAAAATTTCTATGAGTAATCCTTCTTTTTGCCCATTTTTTTTTGTTGGGCCAAGGGTCGCAGAAATTTATATAAATTCTCGCTATTTCTCCCTCTATGAAAAAATCTTTTAAATCTTCAACATTGGCAGAAAAAAAAGCTAGGTTTTCACCAACGTTTTTTTCTCTGCTTTTTTTTAATGCTGACGCTATAACCATATCTTGACGTTCAATAGCAATATAATTTATATTTTTATTTAATTTTGAAATTTCGCTTATAAACTGACCTTTTCCACAACCTATTTCAATGTGAATAGGATTTTCATTTTTAAAAAAATTTTTCCATTTTCCTTTAAAATTTTCTGGTTCTTTTATATAGTTTTTGTTAGTGTTAAATTCGTTTTCCGCCCAAGGTTTTTTTCTTATACGCATTATGATGAATCCTCCGTATTAAATTAAATAAATATTTTACAATACGTAGATATTATCACAATATAGTAAATATCGCAAGAGAAATATTAATTATTTTTATTGCTTTTTGTGAGGTATTTCCTTAAAGATTTTGAGAGTGAACAGCTTGATTGATATTTAAAAGCCAGTATCCATAGTCACCGTCGGAGGGAAGTTTGTTTTCACAGCATTTGAATTGTTTAAAGCCTTGAAGTCCAGCTTCAAGCCTATAATCGGAAAAGTATTTTCCGGGGACTCCAAGGATATATTTTTCTTTGCCGCCTTCAATAAATTTTCCAAGAATGAGATGTTTATATTTTTTTTCTGAAAAACTTACAAATGGATTATTTAAATAAAGCCACATTTTTCCAGGCAACACAATCAGTTCGCTTAAATCTATTCTTACCCATACAACATCTTTTTTTTGATTTTGAAATGGAGTCATTTTTATATTATTGTCAAATATGTAGTTAATGCCATAATTTGTTTCTTTTATATTTGTTTTATTGACTATATGATTTTGTGCGGAAGTTTTGCTAATTGATTCTAGTTCCTCAATTTTTTCGATTCCTTGTTTAAATTTTTTTATAATATCGCTGAAATTTTCTCCTGCTTTATTTAATGCTTCAAAACCAAGTTCTGCTGACGGATTTTTTACAGTAATTTTTTCTTTGGATTCTTCTTCACAAATACAGCCTTGTTTTAAAATATTCATAATATCTTCATTTTGCTCCTTATTATTTTCGTCTTCTGATAAAATATTATCGTTGTTTTCTTTTTTGGAATCAATTATGGGTGATATATTTTCTTCCAAAGAGCAGTCTTGTTTTTCTGAACTATATGTATTAGGTTCGGAATTATCTTCTTTTTCAGGGATATCTATTTTGGAATTATCTTCTTCCGAAATGTTATCATTTTTATTTTCAAAGAGGTCTTCGCTGCTGGAATTAAAAGTGATGCTTTCTTTTTTTTCGGAGTGGGTTGAATCATTTTTACTGAATACTGAAAATCCATCTTTCCATTGAACAATTCCACCAACATATCCTGTGAGCAGTGCTTTGTTTGTGGTGTTTCCGAATGGCATTACGGCAACAACGTGAAAATCCTCTATTTTGAGATTTGTACCGCAAATATTTTCTGGGTCAAATTCTGATTTTAATTCACCTTTTCCGCTTGAGTCGGTGCATATTTTTCCTATATTAACCCCAATGTTGTTTCCGTTTTTACAGCTTATAAATAATATGCTGTAGTCGCCTTTTTTTAATCCCTGAATATATGTTGAAAGTCTGCCTTTTCCGAATCTAACTTCAATAACGCATCTTCCCATAGCCTCTTTAAAATCAGAAGAATAGTCAGAAGATTCCTGTTTTAACGTGACAAACATACGAGCGTAATTTCTTGAATAAATCATAAAACCCCTCCATAAATATTTTCCTTGATGAAATAAATATAGTTTAGGGAAATGATTTTTCCCTATATATAAATATATGAAACGTATGTAAGATTTATTACATTTTATTTTGTGGGTTTTATAATAGCTCTATAGAAATACCGCGTAATTCAATAAATAAGGCTCTCGTAAAATCGTATTTACGAGAGCCTTTGTTAAACAGTTCTATTTTAAACGTTAAATCTGAACAAAATTACATCACCGTCTTTAACAATATATTCTTTCCCTTCGCTTCTTACAAGTCCCTGTTCTTTGGCAGCGTTATAGCTTCCAAGACGAGTAAGGTCATTATATGTAACAACCTCAGCACGTATAAAACCTCTTTCAAAGTCACTATGAATTTTTCCCGCTGCCTGCGGCGCTTTTGTACCTTTTGTAATTGTCCACGCACGAACTTCTTTAACTCCTGCTGTAAGATAGCTTATAAGACCGAGAAGTTTATAACCAGCTGTAATAAGCCTGTCTAAACCGCTTTGGTCTGTTCCCAGGTCATTTAAAAACATTTTCTTTTCTTCAGCGTCAAGTTCAGCTATTTCTTCCTCTATTTTGGCACAGACAACAAAAATTTCAGAATCTTCCTTTTTGGCAAATTCTCTTACTTTTTGAACGTATGGGTTGTTTTTGCCGTCATCCGCAAGCTCGTCTTCTGAAACATTTGCCGCGTATATAACAGGTTTGTATGTTAAAAGGTTAAGGCTTTCGGCAAAAGTTTCCTCATCAGAATCATTAAATTTAATGGTTCTTGCTGTTTGTCCGCTTTCAAGTGTATCTTTTATTTTAACAAGAATATCCAGTTCTTTTTTTAGTGTTTTATCAGCCTTTGCTGCTTTTTCTGTTTTTGATATTCTTCTTTCTAAAAGGTCAAGGTCGGAGAAAATGAGTTCCATATTTATTGTTTCAATATCTCTTATTGGGTCAACACTTGAATCAACGTGAACTATGTTTGTGTTTTCAAAACAGCGGACAACGTGAACAACAGCGTCAACCTCACGAATATGAGATAGAAATTTATTTCCTAATCCTTCCCCTTTGCTTGCTCCTTTGACAAGACCAGCAATATCAACAAACTCAATAACAGCGGGAGTAACTTTTTCAGTCTTATACATATCTGCCAGGACATCAAGCCTTTTATCCGGAACAGGAACAATTCCAACATTTGGGTCGATTGTGCAGAATGGATAATTGGCGGATTCAGCGCCGCCTTGAGTCAGAGAATTAAATAATGTACTTTTTCCAACATTTGGCAATCCGACAATGCCTAATTTCATAATTTCATATTCCTTTCAAAACAAAATTTAAATATTTTATAGTCAAATCACTTGAGGAAATACCGTATAATTAAAAAATAAAAATAATTTTAGCGATAGCGGCAAAAAAATTATTTTTATTTCCTTTTGTGCGGTGTTTCCCTGAAAATGAGCAAAAGGAAGCGAGAGAAAAATTATTTTCACAAGGCAGTGGAAGGAGAGCGTA
>CAOJPS010000192.1 GCA_948441255.1 uncultured Eubacteriaceae bacterium
ATAGCTCCTGTTTTTCTTGATGTGGCAAAGCAGTGTCTTGAAGAAAATACAAAAAGCAATACAAAACAACATTACTATGCCTTAGATGCTACAAATCTGTCTATAAATGGAAATAAATCTGAATATATACGTATTCATACACAATACGATATAAATTATTGTTGTATGAAATATGCTTTTATAACAGACAACCATACTTCTGAAAGTACATTTCATTTTCCAATAGAAGAAGGCGCTGTTTACTTTGCGGACAGAGCTTATGCTAAAGCACATAATAAACAGCAATGCTGATTTTGTTGTAAGACTGTCACCTTTTCATATAAAACTTTTCAAAGACAGTCAATGTAAATTTATATGAAAATATATCAGGTGAAAAATTTTCTCTGAAATGCTTTTTTAAAAGTAAAGATAAAATATTTCCTATTAGAATTATAGGGACAAAAAAGCCTTTAGAAAAGCAGAGGATTTCAGAGAAAAAAGTAAAAAGAAAAGCACAAAAAAATCAATAGAAAGCATCTCAAAAATCAATAGAATTCTCAAAATGGTTTATTGCTGCGACATCACTTAACGACGCAATTTCAGATGATAAAATTGTTGAATCTTATAGAATTCGCTGGCAAATAGAATTATTTTTTAAAAGAATGAAAACTCTTTTAAATTTTCACAATATTAGACGTTCATCTATGCTGTACTCCAAAAGTATTGTCTATTTGTGGCTGTCAGTTGGATTTATAATATGTGCTTTTCAAATATACTTAACATACAGCTTACATTTTTCTATTTCCAACTTTAATATTTTTTCATTAATTAAATATTTTTTCTCTTAAGTTACCATATATGGGGCAAAGCCCTCGTTATTTTTTATGCCGTAAATCTATCCTCAAAATATACCATAAATTGTGCATATGCAAGTCCCCAATCTCTGACCAGCTTTGTCCATTTTTTTGATATTTCCTTTACGCTCATATATATTACTTTGCGTATGGAATCGTCTGTTGGAAAAATAGATTTTGATTTTGTAAATTTTCTGACCATTCTATGGTATCCCTCAACTACATTTGTTGTATATATTATTTTCCGAATTTCTGCAGGATATTCAAAATATGCTGTTAATTCTGCCCAATTCTTATCCCATGACTTTAAAATGTTTGGGTATTTTTTATCCCATTTCTCCCTAAATTCTTCCTTTGCATATTCCACATTGTCAAGATTTACAGCAGCATAAATTTTCTTTAAGTCTGCACATACTGCTTTTCTGTCCTTGTACGGAACAAATTTGCAGCTGTTTCTCACTTGATGAACAATACAAAGCTGATTTTTTGTTTTTGAAAATATTGACTTTATTGCTTCACAAAGTCCTGTCAGATTGTCATGACAAGCAATAAAAATATCCTTAACTCCTCGATTTTTAAGGTCTGAACATATACTCGCATAGAAACTTGCCGATTCGTTTTCTGAAATCCACATTCCTAAAATTTCTTTTTCACCATCCATATTTATTCCAAGAACAGAGTATACACATTTATTTATATTCTGTTATCTTTTACGAAAATTAAATATAATACCGTCAAAGAAGATTACCGGATAAATGCGATTTAACGGTCGATTCTGCCACTCATTTACTTCCGGAATAATTTTATCGGTTATACGTGAAATCAGGCCTTGCGAAATCTCTGAACCGTAAATTTCTCAAAGTGTGTCTTCTATATCACGCTGTGACATCCCCTTGGCATACATTGCCATAATTTTATCCTCTATTTCGGTTGTTCTTGTTTGCCTTTTTGCTATAACCTGCGGATCGAAATCTCCATTTCTATCACGAGGAACGGAGATTTCATATTCGTCGTAATCACTGTTTATAGTTTTCTTTCCATACCCATTTCTGCTGTTTCCGGAGTTGTTGCCCTCTATTGAATTTTTCTCATATCCAAGATATTCTTCCATTTCTGCCTCAAGCATTTGTTCGATTGTTCCTGCAAATAAACTTTTTAGTTTGTTCTGAATATCACCTGTGCTTTTGCAGTCTGCCATAAGCAGCTGTACAAATTCCATTTCTCTCTCACTCAATCCATTCTTTCTTGTTTTCATGTCAATTACCTTCATTTTCTCTTTTGGTTATTATTTACATTTACACGGTTTAATATTCAGTCTCAAAATATGAGAATGTATAATTTGGAAGACGGCGGAAAACAATTAGCCGTTTATCAAAGAAAATCAAATAACTATATAAAAACCTGCCTGAATATGAAAAGTCCTAATCAGGTAATTCAAGAATATTTAGTAGCAATGTAAAAATGGTTAAGGCATTCATCAGATAAACTGCTGAACGCCCAATTTAATTATAACACAAAGAACCCGTTGTCAAGGTCAGGCAGTATTTTGCGTTCGCAAAATCTCCACCTTTCTCTTGACAACTTTATTCTCTCATAAAGTGTAACCCATCATTGACGCTTTAACAAAATAAAATATTTTCTTATTGAACTAACGTAATTTTATAGTTTCGAAAGAAGTCTATTGACTATAGTTTGTTGTTTTAGCTGCATTTTCAATTATTTTTAAATTATTACTCAATCTCTCATTATTAGGATTCATTTCTACGGCTTTTCTAGCGAATTGTAATGATTTTTTTATCAACCCCAACTCATAACAACTTATTGTTCCAAGATCATATATAGTATAATCCCAACAAAAATCCTCGTTAATATATGTTTTAGGATTTTCTTCTATTTTTAAAGCTTCTGTTATCATATAATAAACTTTTAACCAATCTTTTTGAATATATGCAAGCTGTGCCATCTCAACATAGGGTTCTCTTAAATAAGGCGCTTCGGCTATAGCTCTATATAACCAAATCATAGATTTTTTTAAATCGTTTTTATTCTTATATGCCCTTGCTATATATCTCATTGAGGCACAACGTTCATCTTTCCATAGTGCTGTAGGCATTTTTAAATGCATTTTTAAAGTTTCTATACATTTATCCCACATTTCATAGAACATATATTCTCTTCCAAGATAATGAACATTTCTGTCATCATCAGGTTTTTCTTTAACAGATAACTCTAAAAGTTCTAAATATTGTCCTCTTGATTTTGAAGAATCAGGATAATGATTTAAATGTATTTTTTCTTCATAACTGTAGATACAAAGATTCTTACCATAGTATTCCAAAACTTCGTGAACTGGATGTATCCATCTGTAATTTTTTCGGTTATGAATCTTTTCGTACCAAAAAGTTATACTTGGAGTTCCGTTTGGATTAAAACTCCAGTTATATGTGTATTTAACACAAGTAGTTTTATCTTTCTCCCATACATTTTCAAGCAATTCTCTCCAGCCAGGTTCTAATATTTCATCTAAATCAGTGCAAACGCAGATGTCAAAATCTTTCGGCACAAAACTTAGTGAAATATTACGAGCAACATCAAACCTCCAAAAACTTAAATTTACGGTATTAACTATAACTCCCTTATTTCGGAGTTTTTCGACAGTGGAGTCTGTTGAACCTGTATCAGTCACATATATTTCATCAGCCTCACTCATAGAGTCAACCCATCGGTTAACGAACTGTTCTTCATTTTTACAAATTGCGTATACAGCAATTTTATATTTGCTCATATTTAAAAACCTTCCTTTTTTATGAGATTTTCTATACTTTTTTTAAAATCTTCAAAATTTTTATCCCAAGCATTATTATCAAAATTGTAATCAATTATTTTATTTTTTTTTCTTTCTGCTTCAAGAATTGTAAAAAGTGCTTCTTGATTTTTTCCAATTTCACTTAAAAATTTTGCTTTTTCGAAGTATGGTTCTTTTCGTTCAGGCATATAAAATATAGCGTTATTTAAAGAAAATAGGGCTTTATCCATTTCCCCAAAATATTTATATATATGATATTTTTGTTTGTACAAAAAACCTTTATCACAATCTAAAATATTTAAAGCATTATCTATAGCCGTTAAGGCTTCTTTTTGTTTTCCCGCATTTAGATATTCATTTGCCAAAAAGCTCCACGATTTCCATAAATCTTTTCGTTCTTTAACTGACTGCTCAAGTAATGGCAAATAATTTTCTCTTGTTACTTTTTTCTCTGGCTTATGATATATATAAAAATCAGAAAGTAATTTAATTTTTTCTTTGCCATTATATTCAAGAATTTCATGTACAGGAAGATTCCAAGTATAGTTATTTCTTGTATGAATTCTTTCGTGTAAATGTTCTGAAACAGTACCATCATACCAATATGTTTTAAATTTATGATAATATTTTGTAATTGTATTATCATATTGATTAATTAGGCAATTCTTCCAATTATCTTTCAAATATTCGTCAATATCTAAAGAAATACAAATATCTATATCCTTATTTACAAGAGATAATGCTGTATTTCTTGCATCATCAAATCTCCAAGGGGAAATATATATAGGAAATATTTTTAAATTAATGTTTGTATTTTTTTTTATAAATTCATCTATTATACTATTTGTTTTATCTGTTGAACCTGTATCACATAATATTATTTCATCGGCAGATTTTACAGAATTTAAGAAACGTTTTATAGAATTTTCCTCATTTTTATAAATACCATATACCGCAATTAAAGGCTTATTCATTTTGACCTCCTGTTTAAATAATAGAAACACCGAAAAAAAATTTTATTTTTCTTCGGTGTTTTTAATTATATTTTAACTTGACGCAGGTCCTGTAGGTCCTTTTGGTATTACTAAATTAAGAATAAAATCTGGCGCTGTGCCTGTAATGGTTGCGGATGCTTCAGAACCAGGTATTCCTGTAGTAACAGTTCCAAGGGTTAGAGTTGGATGTTCTCCTCTTGGACCAGTGGGACCAGTGGCGCCTCTTGGACCAGTTGGACCGGTGGCGCCCATAGGACCGGTAGCGCCTATAGGACCAGTTGGACCGGTAGAACCCATAGGACCAGTTGGACCGGTAGCGCCCATAGGACCAGTTGGACC
>CAOJPS010000193.1 GCA_948441255.1 uncultured Eubacteriaceae bacterium
TTATGAAGATTTTTCGGCGTTACCCATAATTTACCCAACCATTAAAATACAATATCATATAGCCAATTATCTTGACGACAAATGCTCCAAAATAGATACAATAATTGAAATGCAACAAATTATAATTGAAAAATTGAAAGAATATAAAATATCTCTTATTACGGAAGTGGTAACAAAAGGACTTAATTCAAATGTTGAAATGAAAAACAGCGGAATAGAGTTTGTAGGTGATATTCCAAAGCATTGGGAAAATAGAAAAATGCTTTCAATATTGTCAATAAGAGTTGTAGATGGTTTGCATAAAAGTCCTAAACTTTATGATGAAGGTATACCCTATATTTCAGCAACAGCAATTGAAAATGGAAAAATAAACTTCTCTAAAATGAGAGGATATATTTCATCTGAATATTGTGATATATGTGATAAAAGATATACTCCTCAAAAAGGTGATGTTTTAATAATAAAACTGGGAGCATCGACAGGTCAAGTTGCGATAGTTGATACAGACAAGAGATTTAATATTTGGGTACCCTTAGCTGTTATTCGCTGTGATAAATATGCAAATTCAAAATTTATCTATTATTCGCTGCAATCAAAATATATGCAACAACAAATAGAATTATCTTGGACATTTGGAACTCAACAGACGTTAGGAGTAAAAACTATTGAACAACTTAGAATTATTTTGCCTTTTGTTAAAGAGCAAACGGAAATAGCTGATTTTTTGGATAGAAAATGTAACGCTATTGATAGTTCCATACAAAAGAAACAGGCTATTATTGATAAACTTACAGAGTATAAAAAATCATTGATTTATGAGGTTGTAACAGGAAAAAAGGAGATATAAGAACAATGAAAGACAATATTGATATATCTGAAAAATTTAGTAGTAGGTTAGAATTATATACACTTTTAGGCAAAGGATTACAAAATATTGCGGATAACAGAGTACAGTCTTTTGATTCAGCGTTATCAGAGATTAGAAAAGAATTTAAACTCTAATAACTAAAAAAATAAGGGGGTGAGAAAAACAATGTCAGATTTTGACTACAAAGAAAAACGATTTGAGGAAGATATAGAAGAATATTTAATCACAAAAGGCGGATATAAAAAAGGCAATCCTAAAAATTTTGACAGAAAACTCGCTCTTGACATAAATACATTTTTATCATTTATTAAAGAAAGTCAGCCTAAAAAATGGGAAAGATACGAAAAAATTTATGGAGATGACAGTGACAAGCAAATTGTCAAGCGTTTTTGCAGAGAGGTAAAAATGTTGGGGCTTTTAAGGGTTCTCAGGCAGGGCTTTACTGACAGGGGAATAAAATTTAAGACTGTATTTTGGAAGCCCGAAACGTCAATTAACGCAACTACCCAAAAACAATACGACGCTAATATACTTCATTGTACAAGACAGCTTCATTATTCATTAAAAAATGAAAACAGTATTGATATAGTTCTTTTTATAAACGGTATTCCTGTTGTATCTATGGAATTGAAATGTCAGTTTACAGGACAAAGAGCCACAAACGCTATACAACAATATAAATTTGACAGAGCCGGAAAAGATATGATTTTCGCTTTTAAAGAGCGAGTGTTAGCGCATTTTGCCGTTGACCTGTCGCAAGTTTATATGACAACCAAATTGGAGGGAGAGAAGACATATTTTCTTCCTTTTAATCAAGGCAGTAACGGCAGTGGAAATGTGGGAGGAAAAGGAAACCCTATCAATGAAAACGGATATGACACGGAATATTTATGGAAAAATATATTGTGTAAAGATTGTCTTCTCGAAATTATTTATAAATATATTCATCTTCAAGTGGAAAAAGACGATAAAACAGGAGAGGTCAAATCTGAAAGAATGATTTTTCCACGTTATCATCAGCTTGACGTTGTGACAAAACTGATTGCCGACGTAAAGGAAAACGGTTCCGGAAAAAGTTATCTGATACAGCACAGTGCCGGCTCGGGGAAATCTAACTCTATCGCTTGGCTTGCCTATCGGCTTGCGGGTTTGCACGATAATAACGATAATAAAATTTTTAGGTCGGTTATTATTGTAACAGATAGGAGGGTGTTAGACAGTCAGCTGCAAAACACGGTTTATCAGTTTGACCACGTTGATGGAATGGTAAAGAAAATCGATAAAAACGCCCGTCAGCTTCTTGAAGCTATTGACAGCGGTACGGACATTATTATTACTACTCTGCAAAAATTCCCCGTTATTTATAAAGAAGTTAAATCCTCTAACAAATGTTTCGCTGTAATTATAGATGAGGCTCACTCGTCACAGACAGGCGACGCTGCCAAAAAATTAAAAAGGGCTTTGGCGGATACCGATAAAATACTTGAGGAATACACCAAAATGGAGTATGAATCCGAAAAAGAGTTTAAAGATGATGAGGAGCGTTTGCTTGATGAGCTTGCGGCGCAGGGATTTCACAAGAATATGTCTTTTTTCGCTTTTACTGCCACACCAAAGGATAAAACCCTCAATATGTTTGGACAAAAAGCTAAAAGCGGAAAATACTATCCTTTTCATATCTATTCTATGAAACAGGCTATTGAGGAGGGATTTATACTTGACGTACTGAAAAACTATATGACTTATGGTATGTATTATAAAATAGCAAAATCTATTCCCGATAATCCTGAGTTAGATACCTCCTCCGGCGTAAAGGCTATCCGAAAATTTGAAACTCTGCACCCTCACAATATCTCACAGAAAACAACAATTATGCTTGAGCATTTTCAGAATATAACAAAAAATAAAATCGGTGGTAAAGCGAAAGCTATGCTTGTTACGCCGTCACGTCTTCACGCTGTTCGCTATTTATTGGAATTTAAAAGACAAATCAAAGAAAGAGGATATAAAAATTTAGATGTGTTAGTCGCTTTTTCCGGTGAAATTGAGGATAACGGACAGACGTTTACGGAGGAAAAATTGAACAAAACAAAAAGTGGTGAGATAGTTAAGGAAAAAACTCTCCCTGATGTGTTCCATACAGATGATTTCGGAATAATGATTGTCGCTGAAAAATATCAAACAGGTTTTGATGAGCCTTTGCTTCACACAATGTTTGTAGATAAAAAATTATCGGGCGTAAAAGCGGTGCAGACACTTTCCCGCTTAAATCGTACAATGAAAGGCAAACAAGATACTTTTGTACTTGATTTTGTAAATTCGGCGGAGGATATTAAAAATGCTTTTGAGCCGTATTATGAGGAGACTGTTTTAGAAGAGGAAACAAACCCTAATGTTATTTATGATTTAAAAAATACATTGGACGAATATCATATATACAGACAAGAGGAAATAGAAAAATTCGCTGAGATTTTTTACTCATCAAAAACACAGTCATCAAAAGATTTGGGAAAACTGCAAGGAAAAATTAAACCCGCTCTTGACAGATTTTCGGAAACGGAAACCGAAAGAAAGGATTTGTTCAAATCCACACTTGCCCGATTTAACCGTATTTATTCCTTTATTACACAGGTATGCAGACTTTTTGACAAAGATATACATAAATTCAGCGTTTACGCTAAATTTTTATATACGCAGCTGCCTAAAGGCAATTCAGAAAACATTTTTATAGATGATAAGATTATTCTTGAATATTATCATCTTGAAAAAGAATTTGAGGGGGAGATAGAACTATCGTCAACCGAAGATGGGTTCAGAGCCATTACGGGAGAAGCGGGAAGAAAAGAGAAAAAGAAAGACCCTCTCACAATTATTATTGAGAAAATCAATACACAATATGGTACGGATTTTACAGAGATGGATAAGGTTTTATTACAGATTGAAAATGATTACGCCGCACAGGATAAATGGCATAGTTACGCTGAAAATAATGATTTTAAAACATTTAATCTTTTATTTAAAAGAGATTTTCCAAATATGGCGGCAAAACGCTATGAACAGAATGAGGAGTTTTTTGTTCGTATGTTTAATGAGCCTGAAATAATGAGTCAAATTATGGATACCCTTGGTTCTGTTTTATATGAAAGATTAAAAAAACAATTTAAAAGTTAATTTATAGTTTATAATAACATAGTAAAATAAATTGATAGTCAGGAGAAAAATATGAGTTTTATGCAGCCAAATAAAAAGGAATGGAAAGAAATCAAAAAAATTTATCTCGAAGCCTTTCCAAAAGCGGAAAGAAAACCGTTATTTGTGGTAAAATACTCAATAATAAGAGGAAAAACAAAAGTTATAACAGTAATAGAAAATGAGATACTGCAAGGATTCGCTATGGTTATTCCTTTTGAAAATATGGTTATGGTAGATTATCTCGCTGTTTCAAATGAAATAAGAAGCAAGGGAGTTGGAAGTAAAATTATAGCGGAAGTATGCAAACAGTTTGAAAACAAAAAGATTGTTCTTTTAATTGAACGAATAAACGATAGCGCCATAAATAGCGAACAACGTTCAGCGAGAAGAAAATTTTATATAAAAAACGGATTTACTTCTTCTAATATTTATATAAATGGAATAAGCGGAGAAATGGAAATATTAAATTATGGAGGGAATGTGTCTGTACAAGAATATTTGAACTTGCAAAAATATGCTTTGGGTAGATTTATGTTTAAAGTTTCCCGAATTACAATTACTGAATAAAGTACAATTACAGGAAATGAAAACCGCAAAAACAAAATGATAAAAAATAATCAAGGTTATAGTGAAAGAACTTAAAAAGAAGTAAAAAAATTTATTTTACTAAAAAGTCTGCGAGGTGCTTCACAATTCGCTTACCGACTTTTGCCGCAAGCGGACGTAAAATATTTTTTTACCGTTATTCAAGTTCTTTCACTATATTTAAGTGATTATCTAAGTATAAAGGATAATATAAAAAGTTCTTAAAAATATTTGAGTTTTTAAGAACTTTTTATTAAACATTTTTAATATCGAATATCTAAAGTTCAATATACAAGCCGTCGCTTTT
>CAOJPS010000194.1 GCA_948441255.1 uncultured Eubacteriaceae bacterium
AACTATATTTTAATTTGAAGCGCTGTAATAATAAAAATTATCACATATCTTTTTTGTATAATATTTATTGTCTCCATTAATTTCTTTCCAAGACCAGCTCACGCCATCTTCTTCCTCAGTCAGTTCCACGCCTCCCGTCCACGGAGCCCCATAGCCTGAAGGGACATCATCAGGAGAATAATAAAATCCATATTGAAAACTTGAGGTCAAAATCCCTTCATTGCCGCATTCATATCTGATAAAGCCATTTTTAAGTCTAGTTATATCATTTATTCCGCGTATAGTAATTTCTTTACTATCACTTTGGAAATTTTCAGCGTCATTACGAAGCATTCCCTCATTATTCAATACAATGTCAAAAACTCTTTTTTCGTAAGAATGTCCTCCGCAGGCAATCAAAGAAATTAGAAAAGCAAACAAAAAAAGCCTACCAGCAAATCTTATCAACTTTTCATCTCCAATTCTAATATTATAAATATAGACTAACACCAATTATATTTTTAAACAAACTCTTTTATATTTCAGCAAAATTTTTTAAAATTCTCAATCCAACGTCACCGCTTTTTTCAGGGTGAAATTGTGTAGCGAAAATATTATCTTTTTGAACAGCGACTTGAATTTCTTTGCCATAAAAAGTTGTTGCCGAAATAACAGGCGTATCTGTTTCAAGATAATAGGAATGGACAAAATAAACATAAGGGTTTTCTCCCAAATTCTTAAAAAGAGGTTCTTGTTTATATAACTTCAAATTATTCCATCCTATATGAGGAATTTTGACATTTCCAGGAAGTTTTTTAACAACTCCGGGAATAAGTCCAAGACCTTCAAACTTACCATTTTCATAGCTAACGTCAAAAATCATCTGCATACCAAGACAAATACCCAAAAATGATTTTCCTTTATTAATCTGCTCTTTAATAATCTTGTCAAAACCTTTCTTTTTAACGGTATCAATAGCTTTCTCAAAAGCTCCAACTCCTGGAAGAACTATTTTATCGGCATTTTCAATAAAAGAAACATCGTCACTTATTTTAGCGTCAAATCCCAAAAACTGAAAAGCTTTTTCAACGCTTCTCAAGTTTCCCATACCATAGTCAATTATACCAATCATCACTCAAGCATTCCTTTCGTAGATAACACGCCATCTATTCTTTCGTCAATCAATGTCGCCATATCCAGCGCTCTTCCAAAAGCCTTAAAAATCCCCTCCGCAATATGGTGATTATTCTTTCCTGACAAAACCTTAATATGCAAATTCATACCACAGTTTGATGAAACAGCTCTAAAAAATTCCTCCACCATTTCCATATCAAAATCACCTATAGACGCCGCAGTAAACTCAGCGTCAAAGCAAAGCAAAGCTCGTCCAGAAATATCAACAGCACAAAGTACAAGAGTTTCGTCCATAGGAACAATAGAATGTCCATATCTTTTTATACCCTTTTTATCACCAAGAGCCTTTGAAATACATTTACCCAATACAATACCAACGTCTTCAACGGTATGATGGCAATCAACCTCCAAATCCCCTCTTGCTTCAACGTTAAGGTCAAAAAAACCGTGTTTTGAAATATGAGTAAGCATATGGTCAAAAAAACCTATTCCTGTATTAATAAGATTATGTCCTGTTCCATCAATATTAAGTTCCATTTTTATTTTTGTTTCAAAAGTATCTCTTTCGATTTTAGATTTACGTTCCAAAAAAAATCCTCCTACAATCTTATTTTTATAGAATTTGCGTGTGCTGTTAAATTTTCCGCCTCCGCAAATTTAATAACATCACCGCTAAGTTTTTCAAACGCCTCTTTTGAAAAAGCTAGTAAACTTGACTTTTTAATAAAATCGTCAACAGAAAGAGGTGAAAAAAACTTAGCCGTTCCACTTGTCGGCAAAACGTGATTTGGTCCTGCCATATAATCCCCCAAAGGCTCTGGCGTATAATTGCCAAGAAAAACCGCTCCCGCGTTTTTAATTTTAGGAAGAACGAAAAACGGTTCTTTAGTACAAATTTCCATATGCTCCGGAGCAATTTCATTACATAGGCTAACAGCGGAATCTATATCATCAACAACTATAATAGCCCCGTAATTATCAAGAGATTTCTTAATAATTTCTTTTCTTTCAAGCAGTTCTGTCTGTTTTTCAACCTCATATTTAACTTTTTCGGCAAACCCGTAGCTTGTTGTAAGTAAAACCGAAGACGCAAGTTCGTCATGTTCAGCTTGTGAAAGCAAATCAGCAGCAACATAAGCTGGATTAGCGGTTTCGTCAGCAATAACAAGAATTTCGCTCGGACCAGCTACTGAATCAAGTCCTACATAACCAAATACACATCTTTTAGCCAAAGCGACATAAATATTTCCTGGTCCCACGATTTTATTCACCTTTGGTATACTTTCTGTTCCAAACGCTAAAGCGGCAATCGCCTGAGCTCCTCCGCCTTTATAAATATGTGTAACGCCCGCTTCAACAGCGGCAACAATTGTAGTTGGCGTAACTTTACCATTTCTTCCCGGAGGCGTAATCATAACAATCTTTTCAACCCCCGCAACTTTTGCTGGTATAACATTCATTAAAACAGAAGATGGATACGCTGCTTTTCCTCCCGGCACATAAATTCCAACAGAAGCAAGAGGCAAAATAAGCTGACCAAGGAGTTCGCCATTTTTTTCCGGCTCAAACCAACTTACTCTTTTTTGTTTTTCGTGGAAAGCTTTTATTCTCTCAGCAGAACGCTTAATAACTTCAATAAGTTCAGAATCTATAACGGAATAAGCCTCATCTATTTCCTCTTTTGTAACCCGAACAGTATTTCTGTCAATTTCAGTATTATCAAAATTTTTTGTATACTTAAAAAAAGCCTCATCACCATTATTTTTAACATCATTAACAATTTTCTCAACCGCGGACGGTATATCACCATAATCAAATTTAGCACGGCCAAGAATCCTTTCAATTGTTTTATTACTTTCTTTTTCATTATACTTTACAATATTCAATATTAACTCCCCCAATCAAATTCTTCTTTGTAAATATAAATAAATTAGTGTTTCTTCTTCTCAATTAATAAGGAAAGCCCCTTAATAATCTCAATTATTTTTTCACTTTGAAGTTTCATACTTACAGGATTAACAACCATTCTTGCGGAAACAGGACAAATTTCCTCAAGAACTTTAAGTCCATTTTCTTTCAAAGTAGAACCCGTTTCAACAATATCAACAATAACATCAGCAAGACCAACAATAGGACCAAGTTCAACAGAACCATTCAACTTGACAATTACAACAGTCTGATGCTGTTTATGATAAAAATATTACTTAGCAATATTCGGATATTTAGTAGCCACACGCAAATCATTTGACTTTTCAAGTTTTTCTCTTATTTCTTCTTTTCCAGCCACAGCAAACCGACATTTTCCAAACTCAAGGTCAAGAACCTCACACAAATTTCTTTTTTCCTCAAGAAGAGTATCCTTTCCTATAATTCCAATATCTGCCGCGCCATACTCCACATAAGTAGGAACATCTGTAGCTTTAGCCAAAAAAAATTTTAGTTTAAGCTTTTCATTAGTAAAAATAAGCTTTCTTGATTTTTCTTTCATCTCATCACAAGTAATACCGATTTCCTCAAGAAGTTCCATAGTACTATCCGCAAGCCTGCCTTTTGCCAGGGCAAATGTTAAATACTCCATAAATCACGCCTCTCCTTTCAAAAGTTCAGATATTTTAACGTCAGAAATTGTATCTTTCTCAAGATTAATAATTCTAACATCTTCTGAATTTAAAAAATATAAAATACCACCCATATTTTTAGATTCGGCATATTTTTTATTTCTATCAAAATCATCGCCAAACAGGCTGTTTTCAACATTAAGACCCTGACTTCTCAGTTCGTCCGAAGCGTTTAAAGCCGTTGCCCTGCCCTCTTTTGTATACATAAGCAAAGTATCAGCCTTTTCACCGTGAACAGTAATATTTTGACTTTCAAGAGCGGCAATAAGATTATTAATTTTAATAGCGAAACCAACAGCGGGATAATCTGCCCCATAATTTTCAAGCAATCTGTCATATCTTCCGCCATTTATAATTGAAAAACCAGTACCTTTAGCATAACCTCTAAAAATTATCCCTGTATAATAATAAAGACCTATTATACTTAAATCAAAAGAAATAAATCTCTCGACCTTATATTCAGAAAGAATCTGATATATATTTTCAAGATCATTCAAAGCGTCAACCGCTTTCCGCGAATTAACAAGTTCTTTTGCTCTCTCAATAATTTTCTTTCCGCCAATAAGCATAGGAAATTCTTTAAAAAGTGTTTTTATATTATCAGGAGCGTCTGACTCTTCTGTAATTTTTCTAACAGCCGCGTAATCCTTTTCAACAATACATTTTCTTATTTTATCACAAGTTTCTTTATCAAAACAGCCTTCCTCAAGAACTCCATAAAAAAACTGAACCTGTCCTATACATATTTTAAAATCCTTAAGACCGCAAGACAAAAGACTATTTACTGAAACAGCTATAATCTCAGCATCAGCATCATAAGAATTTACTCCTATGAGTTCAATTCCAGCCTGAGTAAACTCTCTAAGTTTCCCTTGATAATTCTCATTATGTCTAAACACATTTTCAAAATAATAAAATCTCAAAGGAATATCTTTTTTCTCATACGCTGTCGCCGCAATTCTCGCGATAACCGGAGTCATATCAGCTCTCAGTGCCAAAGACGAACTGTCCCTATCAATAAACTTATACATTTGATTAGGGCTAAGACCTCCATTTCCATCAAAAACCTCCATATATTCAAAAGTCGGACTGCTTACAGGCAAAAAACCATACCTATAAAAAACCGTTTCAATATTACGTTCAACCTCACTTTTAAAAGATCGGAAGAGCACACGTCTGAACTCCAGTC
>CAOJPS010000195.1 GCA_948441255.1 uncultured Eubacteriaceae bacterium
CTCTTCTTTCTTGAAAGAAAGAAGCAAAGAACTTTTGTGCGAAACTTCGTTTCGCTGTTCAAAAAATAGCGGCGAAACTCCGCCGCTATTTTTTTATTTTTTTAGCAAAGCGATAGCTTTGCGTTATGGGTCAAGGGACTAGTCCCTTGCAGGGTGTGGGACAGCGTCCCACGGTCTTAATATTTTAACGTTTTAATGTTTCAGCGTGTCACCCAAATACGTTCAAAATATCATAAGTCATACTGTCAACGCCGGCTCTGACCCTCAAATACTTAAATACCGAAACATTTCCGCTGTCCTGTGCCGAAAGTCCGCTAAGATTAATATACCTAACCCCATCGTGAACCTCTGCCGAAGTATTGTACCCCGTAGCTGAAACAACAATAACATTTTTACCAGTTTCCATAACAAAATCTTTAAGAATTTTATGGAAAATAAACCTCTCTCTGGAATCGGTAAGATTAACTGAACTGCCGCCCCATATATTTTTGTCCATACCAATAATAATGTTGTTCTTGCTGAAATCTTTAAGATAACTTTGCAGCCATCTCCACTGGTCAGCATTTCCTTTTCTTATGCTTCCGCTTCCTGTAGCAAGACTTACAATAGAAACGTTAGATGTATTAGTAGTATAATAAGCATTGTTCCACTGAACAGTAGGAACCTCCGAACCAGCGTCAATAAGAGTATCCCCGACAAAATACATTGCTCTCGCGTTTTGACGCATTTTGTCAATAACACGACCCTGGACATAATTAATATTATCTCCATATTTTCTAGCTGTCTGCCCAAAAACAGTTATATCTTCAAAACCGCTTTGAGGAGCGCCATCAACAGGCTGTCTTAAAACATCGGCAAAAGAATAAGAACTTTCCTCGCCGCTTTTGTAAACGTGAACAGTTATATCATCAATATACACGGTTCCGGAAACAGGTCCTATAGTTCCCAAAGAAGCCACATAAAACTTGGAAACCGCAACAGGCTTAACAGCTTCCTCCGGAATAGAAACAGTAAAACTTCTCCAATCATTAAAATCAAGGGATTCCGTAACCTCAACACCATATAAATTTCCCGAAGCGTCCGTAAGTGTAAGTTTCAAAAGATTTCCGCTTCCATCACCCTTAACCCACAAATTAACAGCGGAAGCGTCTTTAAGGCTGTAAGGCTCAGTAAACTCCGCGTATGCCGCTTGCGTAACAGTAGAGTTAGGGATAAAATTATAAGTCAGCATAGCCGAACGGCTTCCTCCGTGACTGTAAGCGTTTGTAATTCCCGCTCCGCCGGAAATACCAGTATTTTCTGGATAAACTGAAAATCCAACCGCTTTGTTTTCCTCAAAAGAAGTGGCTGTTTCAATAACTTTTCCCACGTGCAAAGTAATTTCAGAAAAACAGTCCTTATATTTTGCCGTAGCGGTAACCTCACCCTCGGCAGTAGCTATAAATTTTCCGTTTTCAATATAGCCAACAGAAGAATTGCTCAAACTCCACTCAACATTTTCATAATTAAGCTTGGTTGAAAAGCCGTTTTTACTGTAGGCTGTAGCAACAAGATAAGAACTGTCACCAACATCAAGCTTAGTATTTAAAGCGCTTGCCTTAATTGTTGAGATAGAGGAGGTGGATTTTCCGTTTAACGCACCAACCCACGTACCATCAATATAAGCGTCCAAAGTATAATTTCCCTCTGATAAAGGAGTAACCTTATTACCCTCAATATTACCCTCAACGCCGGAAAGCTTAAACTCAAGCTTCGAGAGTTCAAAATCAGTCTTATTATGATATTCATCATAACCCACAGCGTTAATAACAGCAGGCTCATCAATAAATATATATCCGTCGTCGCTGCCGTCAACAGTCAGCTTAACTTCAGTAACGACACCCGTAGGAACATTTGCGGCCTTTATAGCTAAAGCGTTTGCGACACTTCTCTGTCCTCCGTCAGAAGGCACGTTCTGAACAGAAGTTGTTGTTTGTCCCTCTCTTTTAACCACCATTGTGGTAGAACCTCCGCCATCAAGATGAATCGCATCATAAACGCCGTATTCCAGCAAAAGCACCCCCGTTTCATCGTGAGTCATACCAATGCTTTTGCTTCTTCCGTCAATACACATAATATAGACCTTTGTCTTGTCCTTATCAACCCCAACAACAGTCCTTGGGTTTCTTCCCTTAAAAATAAGACCATTTGAGACAAGCCGTCCGTTTCTAAGTATCTCACCGCCGCCGGATATACCAAAGTCAATTTCAGAAAGCTTTTTATTTGGGCGAAATACAAAACTGCCGTTTTCGTTAAAACCAACAGCTTGTCCAACAGGATAATATTTAAGTTTTTCCTCAGCGATTTTAGAGTTTATAACAATAACATATCCATTTTCAGGAACATTAACCGTTTCACCAGCCGCCGAAACATATGTAACAACATTGTTCTCAACAACAATTTTATAAAGTCCATTCACTCTTTTATCTATAGAAGCCGTAGAAGTTATAGCGTTTCTGTCAAAATACACACCTTTAGAAAAATTAGTATATTTATTTTTAGCTTGAAGCTCAATATTTGTATTATTTGTTCCATAAAAGACAATATTTGACTTAACATAATCTATAAAAGGAATATCCCCATCAACCAAAAAGGAAGCGTATCTGTTTTCAGAGCCATTATAATAATTCTGAGTTTGCTCAAATTTACCATTTTTATAAACCTGACCCATACTGGACATAGGATTTCCCGAGCCGAAAAAATCGCCGTTCACAGCGGCAATAACATTATTATTTTCCTTAGCGAGATTCTGAACAGTCTTTTTAAGCCCCAATTCCGTAGTCGACTCAATAACATCAAGAACGCCGTTTGTATTTTTCATATCAATAGTAAGCAGATAAACATCCACCCAGCCATCTTTATAAAGGCGGCTGCTTTTTTCATATGTAACACCTTTAGTCAATGTTTCTTTTTCACCATATTTATATAAAAGAGTAGATGGATTAGATGTAGTGGCATAACACAAAACCGCTGAAAAGAGCGTAACACACAAAACCGCCGAAAAAGAAACAAGCCTCAAAATCTTTCCAATAAACATTTCATTTCTCACTCCATTCAAAAATTATACTATAGGAAACACCGCACAAAGGATAATAAAAATAATTTTTTAATTTGTCGGTATTTCCTTAAATTATACTCCTATAAAAAAGACATTTCAAATAAATACTCTGATTTTAATATAATTGTAAGGAAACAATCCCTTCAATTCAACACTTCAGCAATAATCTCCGCAAGCAAATCCATAGCGTTAAAAATCTCCTCTTTTGTATTATTCTGAGCGCCCGCCTCAATAAGAGTAGATTTAGGCGCCATATGCAGACTATACCTATAAGCGTTAAGATAAATGCCTCTGGAAAATCCAGGATACATTTGTTTAGCCTTAGCCTGCATATTAAAGCTGAAAGCCAGATTAACGGGAATATTAGGGTTCGCCAGTCCTTCCGTTTCCTCAAGCTTACCATCTTTAAGAATCCTGCAAATACCATTAAAAAACATAATCTGAGCGGTAGGCTTTCCGTTTATCGTTTTAACAAGTTTTTTGCTTTCGTCAATACCGTCCCTATGCAAATCAATTACCACTTCTATAGAGGGGTTATCCGCCAAAACTTTTCTTATAACAGGCTCCATACGCTCATACGCTCCCATAATTTTAACCTTGCCGTCAACAACATCAAATCTGTCAGTATTATGTATACACTTAATTCCTTTTTCCTCCAGTCTTTCTTTAAGCCTTTCCCCCGCTCCCACAATTCCCTCAAAAATATCTCCCGAAGCGCTGTCGGCAAACATCTCGTGAGAATGTGTATGAAAAATAAGAACCTTTGGAAAATTACCGTTTTTTTTAATTTTAAGATTTGTACTCAAAAATTTATTTACATCAAAATAATCTTTTGTCATAAGAGTTTTTTTATCAACTATATAAAAATTTTTTCTAAGCTGGCTCAAATCTGTAAGTTTAGAAAAATCAATTTTTTCAGATTTAACGCTGTTTTGTCCCGTTTCATAAAAAGGGACATTGTTAGCCACATCAATTTCCTCATAGTCCTCATTAAAAACGTCCACTGCCGATTCATCAGAAAAAATACTATACCCAGGAATATTATCATACAAAAAAATTTCTCCCGTAACAAAAGAATCTCCAAAGAAAAAAAACGATACCGCCAAAGCGTAAAAAATAAACGTATAAAAATTCCTCAAAAATTTTTTTCTTCCATCAGCGGATTTCATACCAGCTTTCACCCCTCAAAACCCAAAATATTTTTCTTAGAGCATATCCGCGGTTAAATACCCTTCTCTTTCAAATATAGTGAAAGAACTTGAATAACGGTAAAAAAATATTTTACGTCCGCTTACGGCAAAAGTCGGTAAGCGAATTGTGAAGCACTTCGCAGAATTTTGAGTAAAATAAATTTTTTTACTTCTTTTTAAGTTCTTTCACTATACCACAGAAATCTATTTTCGTTCGGCGAAGCCGATTTAAAGTTTTTTGCCAAGGGAAATACCGCATAATTAAAAAATAAAAATAATTTTAGCGGTAGCGGCAAAAAAATTTGAATGAAAGTGTTATTTTTTCAAAGAAAAAATGACACGAAACGAGAAAGCGTTCTCGTTCAAATGAAACTTTTTTTGTAAAATTATTTTTATTTCCTTTTGTACGGTGTTTGCCAAGCTTTTTTTCAATATGTGCCGCAAAGAAGTGCGGACGGCTAGGGCCGGCTTTTGGCTTTGCCAAAAGCACTGACTAGCTTGCGGGTTTGGGCAGCGCCCAA
>CAOJPS010000196.1 GCA_948441255.1 uncultured Eubacteriaceae bacterium
AACACTGACTGGGTGCCGCAAAGAAATGCGGTCGGCGTAAGCCGATTTTTGGCAAAGCCAAAAACACTGACCAAGAAGTCGGGTTTAAGCGGAAAGCCCAAGGTTTTTTAATTTTCTTCTGGCTCCAGCTTTGTGCTTTTTAGTCGTTTTTCCATAATAAAAATGTAAATGCCAAATGCTATGAGGGATATTATGGTTAGGCATATGCCAAGGTTGAAACCTATGGGGTAGTAGCTGAATTCTAAGGTATGATTTCCGCCTGTGAGGTTTATTCCTAAAAGCCCGTCGCTGGCAAAAGGAAATGTTGTGACTTTTTTACCGTCCATTTTTACTGTCCAGCCATCATCGTATGGAATGGAAGTGAATAAAAATGAATCATCAGTGGCGTTGATGGAAGCTTTTATATAGTCGTCGCCGTATTCGGAAATTACCATTGGGTTTTTTGAGAGGTTTTCGTGTGCTTCCTCAAAATTTCCCTTATTGAAAGAAGCGGCGTATACCTCTACTGTACCTGTCTTTCTATAGGTTTTTTCGTATTCGCCTTTTCTTGTGAGTTCAAGTTCAAGCTTAATATTGGAGCCTTTGTTTACAATTCCGATATCTAAAAGACTTCGTCCGGTGCTTAGCTCTCTATCGTGTCTGCCAAGCTGTTTTCCGTCTTTGTCATAAATGGTGTAAACCGCTCTTTTAGCGTTTCCAGCGTCTACATATAGAAAAACTCTGTCATCGTTCTCAACAGAAACGTTAAATGTCATTTTTGGTTTGGCGTCCAAGTCCTGAGGTTTTGTGATTGAATATTTGTTTATGCTTCTTACTCCATTTTCGTTTTTCTCATCATCTTCATTTGTTATTTCAAGATAGTCATATGTTAAGGATTTTAAAGGCATATCGAAAAAGATATCGTGGATTCCTGAGTTTGATGAACTTATGAAGCTGTTTTGAACAGCGAATGGGTTAGATTGTTTTGTATTCCAGTTTCTTATATTTCTGGCAACCTGAAATCCTAATGGAAGAGCGTAAGGATTTTCATAAACATATATAAAATCTTTGTTTTGTGTATTGAAACCGTATACATCGTAAATGTCATCTTCTCCGGCAAGCTCTTTTATTTTGTTTTGCTGTTCCTCGGCAAGTTCGGAGGCGTCGGGAAGTTTTTCAAATTCACCAATTCCCAGATATTCTTTTACTTTGGCAAGAGTTTCAACCTCTTTTTCTGTTCCCGCTGGGATATCCGCCAGATGATTGTAAAAGGTGTCTTCAAGAGGACTGTCACGGTTTATGATATATTTAATATTGAATATTGAGTCTAAAAGAGGCGTTGGGTCATAAAATCTGTAGGAGTTGCTTGTCGCTGCCATTCCAACATCGTTCATAAGTTTTGAGGTGTTTCCATAGGAGAGTGATGAAAACTGTGAATAACCCTTGAAATGGTATAATGATGACTCGTTTATTGTTACAAAGCGGCGCATTTCCATTCGTGTGAAGTCATTTCCGTCCTTTTCATTTAAATATTCTATTGTTCTCTCAACTCCGGGAATGTATCCCACATATTTTTCTCTCGCTGTTTTTCCGGTGTAGGCTATGCCTGTTGTTGTGGTGAAAATACATTCGGCGAAAATTATGAGAGCAAGACCTGTGATAGGGGATATGTCTTTTTTCTTGCCCTTTGAAAGCTGGAGCATAAATAAAAGATATACTCCGCCCACAATTATATTTATAATGAAGTCATAATTTGTCAGAACTCTTTCTACTTCGTTATTTAAAGGAGCGATTACAAATTCGGTGAAAACAGCTATTGCCAAAAAGGCTATAAGCAATACATTTACCTTTTTGAAATCAACAGCTCGTATATTTAAAAACGCTTTGTATGCCATAGTTATTATTACAAAACTATAGATAAAAGTGAAACGGTGCGGAAGGTTTGACGGAAAGTGCATACCGTGTATGAGGAAATCCAAAACGTTTACACAGCTGCATAAAATCATAAAAAGAAGAAAGCAGGTGTATAAAATCTTTTCTTTTATCTTGATGTTTTTATTTAAGTAGTAAACCGGCATAAGCATAATTGTCAGAAGCCCTGAATATAGGTTCGGCAAGTCTTCGTTTCTGGCTAGTACAACGGGTCTTGCGCCAAGAAAATGGTTTGTGAGCATTTGATATACGTTATCATATATTTTTATGCTTGGAAAGTTTGAGTCGCTTGCCTGTGTGTGCGAAAGCGCTACGGCTGTCGGAATTGTGAGAATCATTGAGATTCCTCCCGCTATTATTGACAAAATCGCAAAGTGGAGGAATCTGTTTAATATTATTTTTTTATCTGTTTTCCACGAGAAGTTTGTGAACACTATCATAAGAAAATAGAGTGACGCAAACACGCAGACAATAAACGCGATATAAAAATTTACAAGTATTGTTATCGCCAAAGAAATACAATAGAGTTTGTATTTCTTTTCAGTGACAAGAGATTCTATTCCTAACGCCACAAGAGGGAATAGGGCTATGGCGTCCAGCCACATAACATTCCAATAGTATGACGTAATGAAAGACATTGAGGAATACATAAGAGCGAAAATAACAATTGTAATATCATTTTTGCCGAACTTTCTTTTTAGGTAGAACGCGAAAAACGCCGCGCAAAACGCTACTTTAAGAAGTACAAAAAGCGCCATTGCCTCTGTCATATTTTCCTGGGGGAAAAAAATCATTAAAAAGCTTAATGGACTTGCTGTGTAATACGCGAATTGAGAAATAAAGTCTTTTCCCAGTCCGCCTTCCCAGGAATATAAAAAACTGCGTCCCTCAAGAAGTCTGCTTCTTAATTCCTCGTGAAAGGGACCATATTGATGATACATATCAACTTTTAAAATTACGTTGTTTCCTATGGGGTAGTAGCCTAAAAATATGTATGCCGACAAAACAACTAAAGCGGCAAGAACAAAAGAACCCCATATAAATCTATTCTCGTTAAGGGATTTTTTTAAAAAACCTGCATTTTCCACGGGTTAAACCTCCTATTTTTTCTTTTTAAAAATGAACATTTTGCTGAAAAAGTAATTGATAATAATTATAAATACGTTGGCAAGTATTTTCGCTATTTTATCATTCATACCTATGGCAGGACTGACCACAGCAGCCATCCAGACTACCTCGCACCCAAGAGAAAATAATCTCGCGCCTATAAACGCTGACGCTTCCTTTAAAACAAGTTTGAGCTCAAAGCTTTTGCTTTGAAAAACATACAGCTTATTTGTTATATAAGCGAACGCTACAGCAAAAATCCACGCTATAACCGTAGACGCCGAAACGGCAAAAAGAAAGCCACCATCGTTTTCGGAAACGTTGAAAATAAGCATAGACAGAATGTAAACCACATAGTTTACAATTGTAGTTAAAACTCCAAAAATAAGGTAACTAATTGTTTCTCTATTAAGCAGCTTTTTGACTAAAGGAATTTCAATAATTTTTTTTACAATTGCTATATTCATAATCTTTTGGGTAATTTTTTTTATAAAATTCATAGCTGACCTCATTTTTTTTCATAATCATCTTTTTCTTCATCTAAATTAGAATCTCTTATAATGTAAATAGGTCTGTTTTTTACTTCCATATATATTTTGGCTATATATTCGCCGAGTATACCACAGGAAAATATAATAATTCCGCCTATGAACAGCACTATTGTAATGAGAGAAGCGTATCCCGGAGAGTCTATCCCCATAACAATTGTTTTTATGACAATATATATTAAATAGACGAAGGCGGAAAATGAAATAAATATTCCCAAAATTGAAGCGAGTTTTAACGGAGCGGTTGAAAACGCTGTTACGCCGTCTATGGCGTATTTGAAAAGCTTCCAGAATGACCACTTGGTTTCTCCCGCCGCCCTTTCAACATTCTCGAATTTAATCCATTTTGTTTTGAAACCAACCCAGCTTAAAATACCTTTGGAAAATCTTTGAACTTCGCTCATAGCTATTACAGCGTTAATCATTTTTCGATTCATCATTCTAAAATCTCCCGCTCCGTCGGGCATATCGACCTCAGAAATTTTATTTACAAGATTATAAAATCTTCTTGTGAAAAAAGTTCGAAGCTTTGGGTCGCCGTCACGAGTGGCGCGGTTTGCTGAACAGCAGTCATAGCCCTCTTCCATAGCTTTAAGCATATCAGCTATAAGTCTTGGAGGGTGCTGTAAATCGGAATCGAGCATAACGGCAAAATCGCCTGTTGAATTTTTTAATCCAGCATACATTGCCGATTCTTTTCCAAAATTTCTTGAAAAGGAGATATATCTCACAAAGTTATATTTTTTGCTGTATTCTTTTAATATATCAAGGGTATTGTCAGAACTGCCGTCGTCTATGAAAATAAACTCAAAGGAATAATTCTCTATTTTAGAAACCACCCCATACGCTTCTTTGAAAAATAAGTCAAGAACTTGACTTTCGTTGAAGCAAGGAACAATTATATCAACTTTTTTCATAAATTATCCTCCGTAAAAATATAATAAAAATCGTACTGTTAATAACATTTCATTATATTCTAACACAATGGCTTATATAAAATCAATAAAATTGAGAAAATTTTTTATTTCTAATTTGTTATAGGCAATATCGCACAATTCAAAAAATAGAAATAATTTTAGCGTGAAGAATTGAAAACATTGTTTTTTTGCGGTAATTGTGATAATATATAGTGAAAGAACTTGAATAACAGTAAAAAAATATTTTACGTCCGCCTGCGGCAAAAGTCGGTAAGCGAATTGTGAAG
>CAOJPS010000197.1 GCA_948441255.1 uncultured Eubacteriaceae bacterium
TAATTAAAGGAAATCTGGAAATAATTTTAAGAGTCCTCGAAAGAAATCTAAACAATATCGTAAGCAGAATAAATATAATTATCATAGCGATAATATTAACAACAAACCCCGCGATATACTCACTTATATAGTCTTTAGGATTTGTAACATTAAATCTGTCATATATAACATTATTGCTGTTATCCGTTATAGCCGTTTTAAGAAAATCAGGAATATCAAGACTGCTTATAATATTATTCTCAATATCCGACCCTGTTTTAGCTATAGATTCGCCTATATATTCCTTTATACTGTCAAATAAAGGTGTTTTTCTCAAAAAATCGGCAAAAACCGGGCTTAAAAATCTCGACATAAAAAGTGATATAAGTGTCGAGCAAAACCCAAGAAGCGTCAGCACAAGACCTTTGTTATAATAAAAATACACACACACGGCAATAATCACAATTACAGCGATATCAGCCAAATTAAAAGAGTTCATTTCATTTCCTCCGATTACTCAAATTATTATTCAGGGGCGACAATATCGTCCTCATCTATAATAGGAACCTTTTCTGATTTATCAGAATCATCCTTATTTTCATCAACATTTACTTTTATGTCTTCTTTTTCAGGCGTTTTATTTCCTTCATTAACAGCATTATTGTTTTCAGCCGAGTTTGTCTGTTTAGGCTTTTCACTGTTATCACTGTTTACTTTATTTTCAGTGCTTCCGCTGTCGCCGTTCACAGCGTTTCCGGTGTTATTGTTCACAGCATTTCCGCTGTTTCCGGCATCTTTCTGGTTATCTTCTTTATTATTAGTATTACTGGGCAAATTTTCCGAAGCTTTAGGCGTATCCGTATTGGTTTTTTTGATATCATTTTCATTATTTTTCTTTACGGCATTATTTTTCTGTTGAACACTTCCCTCTGTATCAGCGGAAACCACCGCTTTTGTAGAAGGTTCCGTCTGTTTTTCCGTAGAAATAGCTGTTTCTGTTTCAGGCTCCGTCTGAGCGGAAACTTCAGCTTGTATTTCTTCAGTTTGTATTGATAACTCATTTAATTTTATAATAGAAGCCTTATTCGCCGCCACAAAGAGAATAAGTTCCTTTTCGTCCAGCAAAAGCAGTTTTTTTGTATCCTGATTGGTGTTATATTCCCAAACAAATCCTCCCGACTCGGTATAATTCTGAAATTTTCTGTCCATACCTATAACAACGCCGTTTCCATTAGGATAAATACCAGTAACTTTTCTGTTAGTGTTTATCTCAAATTTTTTAACACAGTCTTTATTGTAGCACACGACAGTACCGCTTTCAAGAGCGTCATTTCCAGAGTTTATAAGCTTATCTCCAAAGGCGGCGTATATATTAGAATTTTCATCAAAAGCGATTTGTTTAATCTGGTTTTTAAAATCAACCCTGCCGCTTTCAGTATACTTTTCATTTTCAAATGGATTTACGCTCAAAACCACCAAGGACTTATCAAAAACCACCGCCGCCAAATTACCCGAAAAGAAACTAACCACGCCGCAGACAGAATTCTCCTCATTAAACGAAGCGAAAACAGCGTCATTTGTTTCAGCGTTTTGAGTATTTTTAGGACTTATATCATAAAAAGAAACTCTGGAACTCACATTCACACCGGTTATATTCAAAAATCCAACAGCCAAAATATTACCGTCCTCGGAAATGCTGGTAGAAACAGGTATTCCTTGAATAAGCTGAAACTTTCCAAGGAAAATTTTTTCTCCCTTAGAGTTATAAACCTCCAGCTGATACTCGTTTTTAAGAGATGTAATAACGCTGGAAAATCCCGTTCCATTAACCGAAAACCCAACTATAGGCTCACTAAGCTGAACAGAATAAAGTTTACCTTCAGTATTATAAACCAGCAAAACTCTGCCCTTATGCTCGCACACCCCAACAACACCCTTATTCTGAATCATATAGGGTATAGTCATATTATAAGTATCATTCCAAATCGTTTCACCGCCGGAATCAACATATTGCATACCATCTTTAGTACAGTAAAAAATATTTTCATCAAATACAGCAAAATCGGCTTTACTGCCAGCGTCATACTCAAAATCCCTTACAGATTTATTTTGAGATGAAGACATTTTCCCGTCCGTCACGGTTTTTCCATACTCCATAGAAATAAGAGCGGCAAGAGATGAAATCAAAACCACAACAAGGAAAAAAAATTTTTTATTATTATTTTTTTTATTATTATTCTGTGCCATATAAGTAAATCTCCAAACTGTCATACAATCAAAGGAGAAAAAAGTTTAAGCCGGCAGGAAACACAAATTAATCAGCAAATCAAAAAAGCATATGCGGTTCATCAGTCATTCAAAACCGCGCCATTTTCCAAAAGGTCCAAATAGCTAATCTATGGAAATACCGCTTAATTCAAAAAATTATTTTTAATATCCTTTGTACGGTGTTTCCTACATAAAAAAATCAAAAAGGTCATCTGCCGAAAACAAAGGATACATATATTTGTTGTAGTTCAAAGGGTTGTCACCTTTAAACACAGCAATTCTTTTAGCGGCAGAAACAGCGTTAAGCCTGTCAATTTCCTCATTTTTCATTTTAAGCTTTTTTTTCAGAGCATATTCTTCTCGTTCTTTCATAGTTTCCTTAAACTTTTTTCTGCGTTTTTCCCAAAAACTGTCTTCACCTTTATTGTCAAAAGCAACTTTATTTCTCGAACCATAACTTGTGCACTTGTATCCGTTCTTAGTAATCTTAAAAACCACATAAGCTGGTCTATATCTAAGATTCGCGGGGCACCCCAAATCCTTTATAAGAGCTCCAAGCTGTTCTTTCATAAATTTCTCATCATTCATCATTTTTTCAAAAGCGTCGTCTGAAATATCAATAGATATACAAGCGCCGGCAAGTCCTGTTATAGGAACAGCGTCTATAACACTGTAAACCTCTCGCTTAAATTCATCCAAAGTTTTAGCTTTAGAGGAAGCAGGTGTTTTTGTTTCAGAAACACCCAAGTTATCTTTAACACTTTGAAAATTTCCTTTATTAAAATCAGCCTTTGCCTTCGCCTTGTCATAATAGTCCGCAAGCTGTTCAAAAAAGCCGCCTCTCAACCCTATATTATTCAAAATCACACAAACCCCTCCTTTTCTCAAAAACAAAAGAAGTGTTCGCACGCCGGCTCAAACTTTGTAAGATATAGGAAATACCGACAAATTCAAAAATAAAAATAATTTTAGCGTGAGCGGCAAAAAAATTGAGCGGAAGTGTGGGTTTTTAAACCCACTTGAAGCGTATTTTTTTGCAAAATTATTTTTATTTCTTCTTTGCGCGGTGTTTCCTATAGTGAAATACCGGCAAATTAAAAAATTATTTTTAATATCCTTTGCGCAGTGTTTCAATCTCACACATTAATTATAACCGATTAACTTTTATACATCAATGCCATTTTTATGTTTTTTTGAAAAAAATGCTATTTTTAATATTAAAATTATCTCAAAAAGTCCAATTGCCCCGAAAAAAGGATAAATATTTTCAATAAAGTTAGAAAACCCTACCTGAGCCATCAGGACGCCCCAAACACATAAAAAAACTTTAACAGGCAGTTTACCGCCTTTTTTTCTCTCAAAATTTTGAATAAGTGAAAATCCATTAGCAAGAGCCGTAGTAAATATAGCGGAAAGAAGAATAACAACATAGAAATATTTAATAAAATCCATATCAAGCACAATGTTCAAAACTGGCAGCTGCGCCAGACTGATTTTATCATAATTCTCAAAAAGAGGAAGGGACATAGAAATTCCAAGAAGACACACGCAAACTCCGCCAAAAACTCCGCCATACTTAGCGGTTTTTTTTGAAAGTATCAGTTTATTCAAAGAAACGAGAACAGTTACGGCTGTTATAATATTGTAAGAAACATATATAAAAGCCGATGACACAAAATTATTTGACAAAGAAAAAGAGCCAGCCCCGCAAACAGAAAAAGTTTCCAAAGCCAAATCCGGGGATACAAAAAAAATATACAGTCCTATAACTATTCCCCCAATAACAAGGACAGGAGCGAGAAAAGTATTAATTTCCACAAAACCATCAAGTTCAAAAAGAAAAGTCAAAAAACAAAGACAGCTCAAAACAATCTCTCCCTTTAACTTTCCAATATTAAAAACAGCTCCGCTCATTTCTCCGCCGGCGGCAATCATAGCGGAAAAAAGCACCAAGAGAAATCCGCACACAAGCCATTCCGAAACAGCTCCCAATCTATCTCCCAAAATCAAAGTCGAAAATTCTCTATAATTGGTTATTTTATTTTCATACACTATTTTCAGCACTCCAAAACCAATAACCGAAAAAAACACTCCGGCGGCAATCATACCAAAAAAACCAGATATCCCATAACACACAAAAAAGTTTATAAGTTCTTTTCCCGAGGCAAACCCAGCTCCAAGCACAGTGCCTGTATAAACAGACGCGATTTTCAATATGTTTTTTTTCTCCGCACTCAAAATAAACCCCCGCATATTTTATGTATATATAAAATATATGAGGGGGTTTTAAAGGCTATACTATAACTATAAAAATTAAGTGCCTATATTGAAAGAACTTAAAAAGAAGTAAAAAAATTTATTTTACTCAAAAGTCTGCGAAGTGCTTCCCAATTCGCTTACCGACTTTTGCCGCAAGCGAACGTAAAATAACGTGAGTTCGACGAAAAATTACGATAAAACTCAGCGAAACGTAGTTTC
>CAOJPS010000198.1 GCA_948441255.1 uncultured Eubacteriaceae bacterium
CCTTAATATTAGAAAATTGCACTCAATTTGCACTCAAAAACAAAAAAATAACCCCTAAAACCCACAATATATGCAGGTTTCGGGGATTTTTCTGTCTACTCCCACTCGGCGAGTTCATTATATTTTTAAACATTTTTATTTAAATTTTATGTGAATTTCACCGATTTTTTATTTCAATTACATATATTATTTTGACTTACCAATTTTCTGTTGCCAAATCGTTGCCATAAAAACATTATACATAATTTCTTCTCATAAATCAATCACTTTATAAAATTTCATTTATTTTTGGTAATAAATTTTCAAAATTTTAAAATTATTTTTGTACTCTCATTACAATTTATAATATTATATATAAATCTAATTATTGATCCAATCATCAAATAAAAAAGTACTATTACTGCCAGCCACATCAAACACAACAGCAAATTTTTCAATATAACTAGGAGAAACAATACCAAACATATTAGGATATACTTGCTTTCTTAATTCGTAATGCTGTTCATAATTATAATTAATTATATCATTACCATTTGTTTTTGAGCGATAATTCTGACCGCAACGTATTAGTTCATTCGATTTATTTGTAAACTCATCTATTTTATTTAGTCCATTATAATCTTTATAATTACCAATAATAAAAGAATTATATCTAGCTGAATTTGCACCATAATATATTTCAAAATAATAAGCAAAGTCATCATTATTTGCAGGTAAATTACCTGAAATATATTCAGCATCTTCAAATTCTTTATAAAAATCTGCATATGTAAAATCTAAAAGATTAAAAGATTTTGAAAATCTTGTATTTGGAGTCTGATATATATTTTTATCATTTACCACAATAACAAAGGCTACAATACTTTCTTTATGATATAAACATAGTAAAACACATTCACCTAATTTATAACATGAAGTAATAAGTACATCTTGCTCTCCTTCATCTGTTTTATAATAAGATTCATCTTTAACTATGGGAGAGCCGAATAGTTCATTAATATAATTATTGGACATACCTAAATTTATGTTATTTAAATTTTTTTTTATTGTTTCTTCAACTTTTTGTTCTTCAACTTTTTCATTGATTTTATAAGAACGAAAAGCTACAACTATTCCCGATGTAGTAGCGATAATTATTGACATAATAATTCCTTGTAAACGCAACAACATTTTATGCATTATTTGTTTTGTTTTATTATAAATATTATTAATATTCTTTTTCATTGGTATCCTCCCTTTAATATAATTAAAAATCACTTTACAGATTTTAAAAACAAAAAGGCACAGGAAGAATTTCCTATGATAAGTTTGGAAATAAATAGACTAGTTTTCAAATTTTCTTAGACCTGTTGACAAACTACTTTTTTAGCAAATATGTCAATTCAAAAACCTTGTTAAAAACAACTTTACAAAACTCATATTTGCAAAATTACCCTTTTATCAACAGGTCCTTTCTTAGAAAATCTCATAAAATAAAAGTTTTATCTTAAAATATATCTTCCTCATATCTTTTTTAATACTTATTATTAAATTTTATTCTTCTGTTTTGTTCAATCCAGTTGCTATAGCTTACATTGCTGCCACTTTTTGCTGTATCCGCAAGCCAATCACCCATTTGCATTATATCAGCCCAGCCGCAAGCGACATTATTATATCCTATCTTTTCGTAATTCAGGTCAACATAAGTATTAAGCCAATATTCTCTTGCGGCTTCTTTTTTAGCGTACCTGTACTCCACAGCTTTTTTAAGCCCGCCCGCAAGCAGTTTTATTTCCCTGTTGTCTTCCATATCGTTTGTCACTACATCAAGAACTATTCCGACAGCCGTTCCCGCCGCTTTTCCGCCTACAGCCGAAGCAGCGCCTTTTATAGTTCCTTTCCCTATTTTTACTAAACTCTTTACAGGGTCTACTTCCTCACCTGTAAACATACTTGTTATTATACTGTAAGTCTCGGATACAAAGGGTTTTACTGCTATTGAGGAATTTATTATATCTTTTGAGTCGCTCTCAATGATTGAAAATCCATAGCTTACCCCTGTTTTTAATACAGTTTTACCTCCGCTTATAATTTTTTTAGTCCTGTCTGTTTCTTCAGCTTCTCCCGTTACATAAGCGTCTATTTTGTTATCAATCATATCTTGTCCGAAAGCGTTCATCTCTTCGTAAATAAGTCCGCCTAAAGTTGCCTTTTCAGCTTCGTTTCCGCTGAAATCAACATAAGTAACAGGATTGTTATTGCAGTAGGTATACTTATTTAATGTAACAGAAAGCCTGTTATCTCCGCTGTTTTTATCTTCTGAAATAAATCTTCTTATTTCAGGGTTATAATATCTTGCTCTGAGATAAATATTGTCTGTTTCATTGTCATAATATTCTCCGCAATATCTGAATGGATTGACGTCGTTTTTATCCGCCGCAGTTTCTTTGCCAAATACATCATACTTATATTCTTTTACTGTTCCATCTGTATTTATAACAGAAATAACATCACCCTTTGCGTTGCTTATATAATAATTATCGCCATAACCTATTCTTCCAACGCCAAAGTTATAAGAAGCCGTTATATTTCCTTTGTCATCAGTTTCAGCAAGTATATTATCACCGCTCCATATATGCCTTGTCACATTTCCGTTTATATTTTTCTCAATACGCATATTGTCGTAATCATATTTGTAGGAATATATATTTCCTCCGTCATTAATGTTTACAAGGTTATTCAGCGTATTATATGTGTAGTTGACTGTACCGCCGTTTTTGGACACAGAAATCATATTTCCGTTTTTGTCATAAGAATACTGACTTAAAACATCATTTTCCGAAACAGAAATCATTCTGTTATTTTTATCATATGAGTACGCTGTTGTTACATCTCCTCCCGTTACAGATGAAATATTGCTGTAATCATCATAATCATATTTTGTTATAACATCATCTGAAACGGTTTTAATTCTTCCAAGTCCGTCATACTCATATATCCTTCCATCACTGTACACATTTGAGTTAGTATAATAGTCGTAGTCGATACTCTTCAATGCCGTTCCGTCAGCCGATGTAACCTTAATAGTTTTAACATAATTTCCGGCATTATATGTGTACTCCGAAACAACGCCGTTTCCATACGTCATTTTTATGATATTGCCGTTTTTATCATATTCGTAAGCTGCCTTTAACTTACCGCTGTCGCTAACAGTTTTTATTCTGTTCATTGAATCATATGTGAATGTTTCGTTTATCGCATACACATCATTTTTAACAATACTCCTTGAAAGCATATTGCCGAGGTTGTCATAACTATACTTCTTAACAACGCCGTTTCCGTCCGTTTCCTCAACAACTCTCTGCTGTTTATCAAAAATATAATTAAGAGTATAAGTACCGCCTGTCGCAAACTTACGGTTATTCATAACATCCGAAAGAAACGAGTAGCTGAAATCAGAAGATTTTTCCGCTTTCATATTTCCGTTTTCGTCATACTCAAAGGATATAGTATTACCATTTTTATCAGTATAAGTCTGAACAAGACCATCAGGCGTATAAGAATAACTTTCAGTATATCCTACTGGGTCAATATGCTTTGTCATATTTCCCATATAATCATATTCATATTTATCAACAGAATACTCGTTATCTCCATCTTCAACTATATTGTCAAGTCCGTTTACGGTAAGCGGCTTGTTAAGGCCTGTATACTTCCTTATCATATTTCCGCAGCCGTCATAATAATACTGGGAAATAACAGGAGTTTCACTGTTATCATAATTTACAGCCTTAATGAGTCTATTAAGTCCGTCATATTCATATTCTTTCTTTGTATATAATTCCTCTTCACCGACTTTGTTTGCGGAACAAAGCTCCGTAAGCACATTACCCTGTTTATCATAAGTATACTTTGAAATTTGATAATTCATTTTTCCGTTATAAACCTCAAAAGGTATTTTCTTTTCAGCAAGCAAACCTTGTTTGTTATATGTGTAATAAGCGATATTGCCGTTATGATCGCTTGAAGATGTTTTAAGTCCTGTTTTGTCATAAGTATTTGTAATTTCAGTTCCATCAGGATTAACTTGTTTTGTAAGTCTGCCCGCATAGTCAAATCTTTGAGTAGTCATCTGCGGCGTACCGCTGTCAGCGTATACTGTTTTCACTGTTTCTGTATTTCCATTTGAAAGAACATTATACTTCGTCTCCTCAAGTACTGTTCCGTCAAGGGATTTTCTTATTACTCTGTTAAGATTATCGTAGTCATACTTATAAACAGCTTTGTTAGGCTGCGTTTCGGTAATTTTATTTCCGTAAATATCATAAGTGAATGTTGTAGTATTTCCTCTTGCGTCTGTTTTTGACACAGGAAGAGAACATTCATTGTAGGTATATTTAACGGAACTGCCATTAGGCAAAATTTCTTCCGTAAGCTCGCCTTTTTTATTATATATATATTCCGCTGTGCTTTTACCGTTGTTCCTTGTTTCCTTTATTTTATTGTCACGGCTGTCATACTTATATTCAGTAACATTGTCGTTTGAATCGGTTATTGTTGACGCAAGTCTTTGGTCATTATATGTGTAAGTTTTTACACTGTTTACGCCGCTTCCAGAAATTTTAACCGATTTAATCAATCCGTTATCAAAGTAATCATACTCTATAATTGTTCCAAGCGGAGATACTTCTTTCTTTTTAAGTCCGTTGGCTTTGTACGCCCCGCTTGGGT